>DAOVEW010000221.1 GCA_030668755.1 Bacillota bacterium
CTGGAGCTCGCGGGGCAGGCCCGCGGCAGCGGTGTCCGGGTCATCATCGCGGCCGCGGGCGGCGCGGCGCACCTTGCCGGCGTGATCGCCGCGCACACTACCTTGCCCGTGATAGGCATCCCCATTGCCTCCAGCACCCTCGGCGGCATGGACGCGCTGCTGGCCACCGTGCAGATGCCCAGCGGCGTGCCGGTGGCGACGGTGGCCATCAACGGCGCGAAGAACGCCGCACTGCTGGCTGCGGAGATACTCGCCCTGGAGGATGAGGCGCTGGCCGAACGAGTCGTGGCAGCGCGGGGGGAAACGGCGCAACACCTGCGAGATGCCGACCAGAAGCTGAAGGGCGAGCAATGATCGAGCGCTACTCGTACCCGCAGATGCGGGCGATCTGGGAGCAGGAGAATCGGTATCGCAAGTGGTTCGAGGTGGAGCTGCTGATTGCCGAGGGGTGGGCGGAGATCGGCCGCATCCCAAAGGAGCCGGCCGCGAAGTTGCGGGAGAACGGCGACAAGCTGCTCGCCAAGGGCTTCGACTTCTCCCAGATCGTGCAGCGCACGCTCGAACTCGAAGGCGATGTCCCCGGGTTCGAGTCCGCCGAGGCGGACCAGGCGGTCATCCGGCACGACCTCGTCGCCTTCCTCACCGCGGTCTCCGAGCACCTCGGCGAGGAGAGGGCCTACCTGCACTTCGGCGTCACCTCCTACGACATTGAGGACACGGCGACGTGCATGATGCTGCGCGAGTCGTGCGACCTGATCGAGGAGGGCGCGAAAGCCCTGATCGAGGCGATTCGCGAGCGAGCGCGGGAGCACAAGTGGACGCCGATGGTCGGCCGCACGCACGGCGTGCACGCGGAGCCGATCACGTTCGGCCTGAAGCTGGCGGTGTGGCTGGCGGAGCTGGAGCGGGACATCGAGCGGCTGCGGCAGGCGCGAGAGAGCGTCAGCGTCGCCATGGCCTCGGGTCCGGTGGGGTCCTATGGAACCGTTGATCCGCGGGTCGAGAAGTACGTGTGCCGGCGGCTCGGCGTCGAGGTGCCGAAGGCGACGAGCCAGATCGTGCAGCGGGATCGGTTCGCGCACTACGTGAGCGCGCTAGCCATCATGGCGGGATCGCTGGAGCGGTTCGCCACCGAGGTACGCAACCTCCAGCGCACCGAGATCCTGGAGGTCGAGGAGCCGTTCAAGAAGGGGCAGCGCGGGTCCTCGGCGATGCCGCACAAGCGCAACCCGATGACGTGCGAGCGGATCACCGGGCTGGCGCGGATCGTGCGCTCCTACGTCGTTCCCGCGCTGGAGTGCATGGCCCAGTGGCACGAGCGCGACCTGACCAACTCCAGCGTCGAGCGGATCACCCTTCCCGACAGCAGCGTGCTCATCGACTACATGCTGCGCAAGTTCACCGACGTGGTGAAGGGGATGGTGGTGTATCCGGGGCACATGCGGGCGAACCTGGAGAAGATGAAGGGGCTGGTGATGTCGGAGCACGTGATGCTCGCGCTGGTTGACAAGGGCCTGCCCAAGGACGGGGCCTACCGCACCGTGCAGGCCGTGGCGATGAAAGCCTTCGAGTCAGGCGGCGACTTCCGCGAGTTGGTCGCGCAGGACCCCACCATCTCGGGCAAGCTGAGCGAGGCCGAACTGGCCGAGTGCTTCGATTACGAATCCCACCTCAAACGCATCGAGCAGGTCTATCACCGCCTGAGCATATAGCCCTCCTGTAGGGCGGGCATTCCCATGCCCGCCGCCTCCTGTTCGGCAGGAGCTTGCCTCCTGCCCTTGACATCGGGGAGCACGCGCATGACAGCGATAAGAATCTGGTTTTGGCTGCGGTGCTTGGGTCAGTGGGTCAAAGCTGTGTTGTTCTGGATCCTGAAGATAGCCAGCGTCCTCGTTCTTCTCTACTGCGTGTATCGTGTAATCTCGCTCCCCCTGACCCCGAACGGTGCCGCCAAAGGCAAAGAGACAAGTTACCTATGGACCCCTGTTCTCGGTGCCGCGTTGCTTCTCCTCATCGCCTATCACAGAGAGATCTGGGAGTTGATCCGATCTCGTGATATTGAAGTTGGCCCGGAGAGGATCGGCTTGACGAAGACCGTAGCCCCGTCTGAGCCATTCGAAGGTAGTGTTCGGGACAACTTCATATACTTAGGCATTGTGAACCTGCGAGGGGGGGAGTACCGCCTTGCGTACGAGCACTTTGCGGCGGCCCACAGGTTGAAGAAGTCGATCCTCGCTGCCTTTCGGTGCATGCAGTGCCTCGCGTTCATGGCAGCGCAAGAAGAAGAGCGGGATACCCAAGGCACGGCATTCGACGATCAGATTCTGCGGTTGTATGGCGACGCACTCTGGGCGGCGAGGTGGGGTCCTGGCTCGGACGTGGTGGGCCGTGAACGCTTTGCCGCCTGGATACTCGACCACCAAGCTGGAAGGTGGGACCAGCGCTTCATCCACGGCCTCAAGAAGGACCTGCAGAGACTGGACTTCTAGACGCTCAGGCAGGCGGCAAGCTCCTGGCCAACACTTCTCGCAGGGCAGGAGTGTGCTCGACCTGAGTTCGTTGGGCAGTCGCTCCCCTCCTGCCCCCTTATCCCCACCCATCGCAGGGCGCCGGGCCGGTTCCGGTCTCGCAGAGCCGGCAGCTCGACCATTGATACCGAATCGGGCGGGGCGGCGGGCATTCGCCTGGGGCGCATACCCGGCCTACAGAACGGCCTGACGGTCGGCGGGGAGGCAGAGACCTCCCCGCCCTACAGCCGCAGGTTGAAAACCTGCGCTACCAGAACGGCAACGGGGGGGCAGGACGCGAGGGTCCTACCCTACGAGTTGCGTTCTCTCGTTGCTTCGGTAGCTTGGTGGCTGTCTCACAATTGCGCTGACAGCCTCGCGAGACTAGAACAGATTCTTCGCTTCGCTCAGAATGACACCTGGCGGGGCACAGAGACCCCGCCCTGCAGAACAGGACGGAGAGGCCAGGCGTTCTGGGGTTTTTGAGACAGCCACCTTACTGCCGAAGCGGTATGGCGGGGGACACCTCAGCGGAATAGGACATCCCAGGCGTCGCAGGCAAAGGCGACATCATCCGCACCACATGCCAGTTGTCGATAGCTCGAATGGACCCAGTCGCCAGGCGTCGCGACGAGGCCGCGGCGCACCGGATTGGCGTGGATGTAGTTGACCTTGGTCCGGGAGACGGCCTCGGAGTAGATGGGCAGCACTCTCGGTCGCTCCTTCCAGAAACGGCCGGCGGCCCCGTATGCCCTGCGCTCAGTGAGAGCGTCCGCTGCAGGAACTTCCGGATGTCCGAGCCGCGGTCGGACCATAGCATAAGGTGGATGTAATCGGGCATGACGACGTAGGCGAGGATTCTCACGTTGAGGAGTTGACGGGCTGCGTTCCATTCCGGATAGAGAAGGTCATCGGCGCGGCCCGCGAGCACCGGTCGCCGGCATTAGACTAGACGGCCCCGAGGGCCTTGGCGAGGCGCTGGAGCAGCTCTTCATCGCCGGAGGCTTGTAGTCGCCCAGCATCCCACAGCAGACGCGGTTCGGCCTCGCCCCTGGCCATCGCGAGCCAGTCGTCGGCGGAAGCCGTGAACGTGATGTCCGGCCTCTCGATTGGGCCCGCGCCTGTCTCGCACTTGCCGTTGTGGAACCGCAGCCACCACTGCCCGCCCCCGGGGCCCGTGCCCTCAACCTGGATCGCTGCGCCGAGATCGGCGATCCCCGCGAGCTCGGACCGGCCGCAGGCGTCTGCAATGAGGCGGTCCAGCTCGGAGTGAATCGCCTCGGCCCGCAGTCGCTCCTCCTCGACGCCCACCAGCACCGGCCCTCGCACAACGTAGTCTCGTGTCTCAGACCCCGCCGTCACCGAACCGTAGACTGCGACGCGGAAAGGGCCGTTGGGCGCGGGAAAGCGCAGCGTGCGGTCGAACTGCGAGTCAGTGTCGAACGCGCCGAGCGACAGTAGAGCGCGGCCAGACGGCGTTTCCACGA
>DAOVEW010000077.1 GCA_030668755.1 Bacillota bacterium
ATGACATGAGCTGCCCGGTAGAGCTTGTTCTCAACGCAGCGCAGTGACTGTCGGAACAGCTCGTCCTGCTTGAGTGACATGCCGGTGAGACTCTTGTAGCTTGAGTCGATTGTGATGACGCGCGCTGGCGAGTCTTCTGCACGCGCCAGGATGCCGCGGGCAGTCGCTTCGAACTGTACCGTAAGACTTCGGACTCGCTGGTAGTTCATGCCCCAGAGCTGACGTCTAATACGTACTTGCGCAGGGCCTTGAAGAGGTCTTCATATATGGCGGGGTCGCTGGTGGCTGGGATGTGGAGTTGGATATTGATGGCGAGGGCCGGCTGAACTGCGCCAGGCGGCGCCTTCCGCTCTTCTACGGTGAGCGCCGAAGGGGTAGCTGGCAACTGGCTGGGCGCCGGGAGCGGCTTGGCCTTGAAATCGGCCTTAGCCGCCAGGGCCTTGAAAGTAGCCACGACCGCGCTTACGGCTCGCTCCCCCAGACCAGTCTCCGCGGCGAAGAAGTTCCGGAGTGCCTCGTCGTCCTTCTGATGAGCGTCGGGATAGGTCTTGTAGAGGTCCCCGTATGCCTCTCGAAGTGCGTGCGCCATGACAGCGCCAGACTGTGCCTTGTTGCGAAACCGCCTATAAGGGTCTGTAGGCACGCCCGTCGCGTCGATGAAGCCTATGAACCGGAGCACCGCGAGTATCTGGCGGTGGTTGGTGGACTTGAAGCCGACAGTAGGGAGATAGGCGGTGGTCAGCTTGCGCGGCACACCGCGAGTGGGGATTCCATCGATGAAGTCCCCGAGCGCGTCAGGCGTGAGGATGTAAGCGTACGTCTGAGCCATCATTTGCCTCCTGTAGGACCCAGCAGGTGATTCCTGGTCGGCACGGGCCGGGCCCGGGTCGCTGCAGCAGACCTCAGCAGGAAACTCAGCGGGGATAACCGACCGTGTGATTGTAGCAGGGAAGGGGTGTTTGGGCAAGGGCCTGCTTCGCTGAGGCTGCGCAGGATGGGGTGGGAGGGAAGGTGCTCTCCCCGCGGAGCGCCTTGCCGCCACCCACGCGGCGTGTGTGCGGCCGCGAGGCGCGGCGCTGCCCCCAGTGGGACCTGGGCATCCCTCTTGCGGGTGCTCGGTTCCCTCGCAAGGCGCTCCGCGGGGAGAGGCAGGAGCAGGCTGGTGTGTGCCGAGAGGTGAGTCTTACCGTGCTATCGCTTGCGGGGCCGTACGCTGGTCCTCTTCGTACCGGTCATGCTCTTCACGCTCCCGCCGACGCGGACACGCTTCATTGCCTCGGCAGCTTTGGGCATGTCCTTCTGGGGGACTTGAAGAACCTTGCGGGGAGCGCGGCTCAACTTGAGTCGCCGGGCGGCATCTTCGAGCAGGGATGGGTTGCCGCTGCGCTCAACCTCCGTGGCGGTCTTGCGAGTCTTTGCGTCCAGCTTCTTGCCTCCGCGGAGGGGGACCTCTGTGCGGCCCGACTTTCCGGCCGCGCGACCCTTTGCTCTCTTGTGTGAACTGGACTCCGGCATCGTTTTCTCCTCGTGATGCAATGTTGCTGCGAAGCGCGCGACGCGCGCAAGCATGGAGGAGGGGAACCCAGGAGGACGCTCAACGCGGGCCTCCACTACGTGAATGGTACCACAGAACGCCTGTTTGTGTAAGGCCCCGGACTCCGGAATTCCCCCTCCGAGCACGGGGCGGGGAAAGGGAGGGATGGCGGAGTGCGGCGGGCCCTTCGGCTTCTCTCAGGGTGAACTCCGGCACGCCCGCCCTACCCGTGGTCGCGAGAGTGATCCCATGGGCGCGATTCAAGGGGGGAGGCGTATCCTCCCCCCTTGATATTCCCCCTACCTAACGGCAGACGGCCGGCGCGCACAGGCGTGCGCGGTCGGATGGACAGATTTACAAACTCCGGTGCGGCTGATATAATGCGCTCGTTGGAGTGGGCGGTTAGCTCAGTTGGTTAGAGTGCTTGCTTGACATGCAAGAGGTCACTGGTTCAAGTCCAGTACCGCCCACCAGACAAGCTATGATGCGAATCTTCGCGAGCACTGCGACGACGGATACGAGCTGATCCCTTCCGGGGGCGGGGCCCGCCTGCCAAGTGCCCGCGCTCGTCTCTCGCCTCCCGGTGGAGCACCTCCGGGGGGCTTTTCCACACTCAGGGCGAGGTAGACCGATGGCACATGTGCTGGAGCTGAAAGCCGAAGATCGCAAGGCCGGCAGCATACTCGAATGGCTGGAGGGGCGAGATTCCAGGCTGGCCGCGCAGGCGACGGCGGCCCGCATCGCCGGCGAGCTGCGGGACCTGACGGCGCCGCTGCCCGACGCGGGGGGCATCGAGATACTCACCTTCGAGGACGAGGCGGGCCGGGAGGTGCTGCGGCACACGGCCTCACACGTGATGGCGGAGGCGGTGCAGCAGCTGTATCCCGGGACGCTGCTGGCCATAGGACCAGCGATCGAGGACGGGTTCTACTATGATTTCGACACCGAGAGCACGTTCGGCCCGGAGGACCTCGCCAAGATCGAGGAGCGGATGGCGGAGATCGTGGCCGCCGATAAGCCGCTGGCGCGCAGGGAGATGTCGCGCTCGGAAGCGATGGAGTTCTTCGCGGAGCGAGGCGAGAAGTACAAGGTAGAGCTGCTGGAAGAGCTTCCGGACGACACGGTGAGCGTGTACTCGCAAGGGGATTTTGTGGACCTCTGTCGGGGCCCGCACCTGCCGTCAACGGGCCGGGTGAAGGCATTCAAGCTGCTGAGCTTGGCGGGCGCGTACTGGCGGGGAGACGAGCGGAACCCGATGCTGCAGCGCATCTACGGCACTGCGTTCCCCACGCAAGAGCAGCTCGACGAGTTTCTGCGGCTGCGGGAGCAGGCCGAGCAGCGGGATCACCGCCGCCTCGGGCGGGAGCTCGACCTGTTCTCGCTTCCCGAGCAGCTCGGGGGCGGTCTGGTGTTGTGGCATCCAAAGGGCGCGCTGATGCGCTACCTGATCGAGGAGTTCTGGCGCAAGGAGCACCTGAAGCGCGGGTATGACCTTGTGTTCACGCCCCATATCGCGCGGGCGCGTCTCTGGGAGACGAGCGGGCACTTGAGCTTCTACGCCGACGGCATGTACGGGCCGATGATGATCGAGGATGAGGAGTACCGCATCAAGCCGATGAACTGCCCATTCCACGTCCTCATCTACAAGAGCCAGGTGCGGAGCTATCGCGAGCTTCCGGTTCGCTACTTCGAGCTGGGAACAGTGTACCGGTACGAGCGGTCGGGCGTGCTGCACGGGCTGCTGCGGGTGCGGGGGTTCACCCAGGATGACGCGCACATCATCTGCACCCGGGAGCAGATCGGGGACGAGGTGAAGGGTGTGCTGGACTTCGCGCTGTTTCTCATGCAGGCCTTCGGGTACGAGGACTTCGAGGTGGACCTGAGCGTGCGGGGGGAGGCAGACCACGGCAAGTACATGGGCAGCGACGAGGAGTGGGAGATCGCCGAGAGATCGCTCGTCGAGGGAATCGAGAGCCGCGGACTCAGCTACCACCGCGCGCCCGGCGAGGCGGTGTTCTACGGTCCGAAGATAGACATCAAGCTGCGGGACTCGATGGGCCGGCTGTGGCAGGGGCCCACCATCCAGTTCGACTTCAACCTGACGAGCCGGTTCAATATGCAGTACGTCGGCTCGGACGGCGAGCGACACACCCCGCTGATGATCCACCGGGCGCTCTTCGGTTCGCTGGAGCGGTTCTTCGGGGGATATGTAGAGCACACGGGGGGAGCATTTCCGGTGTGGATCGCGCCCGTTCAGGTTCGGGTGGTGCCGATTGCGGACCGGCCCCACGAGTACGCGCAGCAGGTCGCGGGGAAGCTTCGGGGGATCGGGGCGCGGGTGGAGGTTGATGACCGCAAGGCGACCACCGGAGCGAAGATCCGGGATGGCGAGACACAGAAGGTGCCCTATCTGCTGATCGTCGGCGACCGGGAGAGGGAAGCGGGCACTGTGTCGGTGCGGGTGCACGGCGAGGGCAATCAGGGGGCAAGCGATGTGGCCGACTTCGTTGAGAAGCTAACCCCTGAACTCTCTCCACCGAGTTCCGAGAGCTGAACCCGAGACGCAACTCAGGCAGTGAAGGCGCGGGACGCAGCGCCCCGCGCCTTTCCTGTGACCGGCGGAGGTTGGTCCAGCTTGTTGATTCGGCCAACAAGGCGGCCCTCCTGGGGACAAGGTTCAGCCGGTGATGACAGAACGACTGTGCGACCGACAACCTGGCGGAAGGAGGGGCAAGGTGAGGATTCTCGTGCTGTACCACAGCATGACCGGGAACACGTACCGCATGGCGCGACTGGTGGCAGAGGGAGCCACGGGGGCCGGCGCGGAGGTGAGCGTGAAGACCGTCCCCGAACTGGTTCCCGAGCAGACCATCCAGGCCGACGAGTCTCTGCGCAAGGCGAGAGATGAACAGGCGGATGTTCCCATCGCCTCGATGGAAGAACTGCCGGACTACGACGGCATCATCGTGGGCACGCCCGCGCGGTTCGGTAACATGTCGGCCCAGATGCGCAACTTCTGGGATCAGACGGGTGGTCTATGGATGCAGGGGGCGCTGATCGACAAGCCGGTCGGCCTCTTCTGCTCGACGGCGAGCATGCACGGCGGGCAGGAGACAACCCTCGTTTCGAGCATGATGACTTTCATCCACCACGGGATGATCGTCGTTGGCGTCCCGTACAGCGTGCAGGAACTGGTCACAACGCAAAGCGGGGGCACGCCATACGGGGCGTCCCACGTATCCGGGCACCCGCCGACGGTTTCGATAACCGAGGAAGAAGCCGTGATCTGCCGGGCCCTCGGGAGGCGCGTGGCAGAAGTTGCGGCGAAGCTGGCCGCCTAGGCCGACGGCCAGCGCACGCTCAGCGGAGTACCGCGAGGGTGACTTCGCCGAAGAGGCCGTAAGGGACGAGGTTCCGCTCTTCCACCCAGCGGTCGAGGCGCATGAACTCCGCAGGGCCGGTCCACGCCGGACGCTTCTCAGGCAGGTGGTTGGGGCCCAGCAGGTTACGGGGGCTGCCGCACACCTCCACCTCGATGAGGTTCCGCCCGGATTTGAGATTGGAGGTGATGTCCACCTCGTAGGGGGGCCAGCCCCGCACTCCCGCCAGCCGGCCGTTCACGTGGACGGCGATGCAGGCTCCGAAGTGGGGGCCGACTCTCAGCAGGGCGCGTTCGCCGGGCGTGGGGCGCAGGTGCATCTCCTGTCCGTAGACGAGGTTGCCGGCGTAGTAGGGATAGCCTTGGTCGCACCAGTCACCCGCCTTCAGGAATTGGGGCTCGCGAACGATCTGGTCGCTACCGCGATCCACGCCGAAGCCGCCGATGAGGTAGCACTCCTCGATCTCGTACTCCGGCGCGTCGCGGTACTCGCAGCGGAGGACCAGTTCGTTCTCGCCGCGTCTGATGCCCGGCAGCGCCACGCGGTCCATGCTCTTGTCCAGCCACCAGCCGTGGGCGCTGCTTGGGATCGGGCTGCCGTTGAGCAGGATCTCAAACAGCTCCGCGGATTCGACTACAAGGTCCATGCCGTTCTCGGGGATGGTATGCACCCGGAATGAGAAGCGCAGCTCGACCGGACGCGGCGGCACGCGGCTAGGGTGCGCGTAGCGGCGCCAGGGCTGCACAAGGTAGGGGCCCGAGATGTCCGATAGGCCCATGCGCTCTCGGAGCTGCCTCTGGGCGAGGAACACCGGCATGGGCTTCGACCATTCGCCGTCCGTGAATCGCCATCGGCACGCGTCCAGAACTAGGCTGTTCTCGCGCGTGCGCCTGACACGCCATTCGTCCTTCAAGGCGATATCCTTGACGAGCTTGCGCGGCCGAGCGGCGCGCCTCGAAGCTCGCCCCTTCGGGTCGAGTGCGAGAGCGGCCGATCCGGTTGGGGGAAGGTATATCTCGACGGTCGTCTTTCCTGCGGCGGCCCGAGCTGAAAGCGGCCGTATGCGCCCGGTCTCCAAGTCCCAGCGCTCGACGCGACCTTCGCCCGGGAGCTCAACTGCGAGGTGATGCCCCGCTTCTCGATCGCGGTTCGCGAGCATGGCCAGGCTGCGTCCGCGGTGCCGGCGCTCTTGGTAGATGACGGCGCCGACCTGGCGCGGCCCCTCGCCCGTAATGGAAACCCGACGCGGGAGGATGCTGCGGAGGGCGTCCTCCAGCTCGGCTCGGGC
>DAOVEW010000036.1 GCA_030668755.1 Bacillota bacterium
GCCTGTCTACAGTCCAATCGTTTATTCGCACTGCCGCCCATCCTTCCTCCGGCGCCGCTCCGGGGCTTAAGCCCCGAATCCGTCCACTTCTCGCGGCGGCCCGCCGGCCTGACAAAGCCGGCGGCCGACGAGAAAGTGATCTTGCTGCCTGTGGGAACGACGGAGCAGCACGGACCACACCTGCCTCTCGACGTTGACAACTTCCTCTGCGAGTCTGTCTGCGAAGGAGCCCTCAGGCTCACGCCCGACGACGCCCTCCTGATGCCCCCCGTCAGCTATGGCTTCAACTGGCACCACATTGATTTTCCCGGAACCATCGGCATGATGGAATGGTGGAGCACCTTCTCGCACACAGGAGTCCTCGGTGACCCAACTCTGGCCGCCCCCGAGAAAGGAGAAGCGCTCTACAAGGCAATGACCGAGGCGTTGGCGGACCTGATTAGGGAGTTCAAGTCGCGCCCAATGCGGCCCAGACAGGACCATCACTGAGACGGACGCAGCCCCGTTGCAGGAAGGAACCACAGCCGACCGCATCTCCGCGCCTGGGCAGAGCGTGAGAGGCACAGCAGCCGCCGATGGGATGCCGCGCCGAGGATGTCATCATGTCGAGGGGACGGAGGCCCAGCGTTGCCCTCGCCGGTGGCGTGCGAAGGTCGGATGCCGCGGCTCGCAGAATCCACTGGACAAAGAATCAATGGCGCCGGCAGCCTCCCGGCCGGGCCGAAAGGTGATTCCGTGATTGCCGCTTCGATCTGGACGGATATCCTCCCGAACCAACCGTTGTCGGAGGTGCTGCACTTCTTGCATCCGCTCGGCTGGGACTGCTTCGAGCTCTCGACCGAACACCTGGAGGAGATCGACAACGACGCTGACCCGCGAGCGCGCATCGAGGATACCTCTCGCATGTTGCGGGAACTCGGTGTGGACCTGCCCCAGGCCCATGCATATCTGCGGGCCAATGTCGCCCATCCGGACGAGGCCCGTCGTCAGTCAGACCTGGACACCCTGCTCCGGCACTTCGCGCACTGTGCCCAGCTGGGTGTGCGGGATGTGGTGGTCCATCCGGGCGTCGGCCTGGGCCACAGCACGCGCGACGAACTGCGCGAGATCATCCGGCTGAATGTCGAGAGCTTCAAGCTGCTCTGTGACCGCGCCGGAGAAGTCGGCCTGAGGCTCTGCGTGGAGAACATGCTCCCGAGCAGGAATGCCGGCAGGCAGTCCTTTGGCATTCATCCCCACGAATTGCTCGGCCTCCTGGAGGAGGTAGACAGCGCCGTACTGGGAGTGGTCTTCGACACCTCGCACGCGAACGTCTCCGGGCTCGACATCGGCGCCGCGATCCGGGAACTCGGATCGACGATCTGGTGTACTCATCTCTCTGACAATGACGGCACTGGCGACCAGCACCTCATCCCGGGCGACGGCGACGTAGACTGGCCCACGGCAATGGCCGCTCTGAGAGAAGTTGGCTATACGGGACGCGTGAACCTCGAGATTCCCGGAGCGCTCCATCCGGTCCGCGAGGTCCTCGCGCTGAAGATGCGGCATGCCCGGCAAATCGCCGGGTGGCTGGTCGAGCAGCTTCGGTCCGCCTGAGGGCGCCTCGATTGCCTCTACTGTACCGAAACTGATCCGCGGCTCTGTTCTGCGAGGCCGGAGCCGAACCTGCACTCTGGGGTGATGGATTGACGTCGTCTTGGAGGGCTCGCGCGTCGATCATCCTGGGATCAGGCCGGGAACGCTCGGGCACTACCGCCAGCAGCTGGTCAACCGCATCGCCGCCAACTCCGGCCGCCTCATCAGAGGGTGCTACATCTTGCCCCGTTCTATCCAGGCCTAGGGGTGCAATCCAGCTTCGATGTCCGCAAGTCCTTGTGGAAGCAGCCACACGGATATTGACACATCAGTTGCTGTGGGCTATGATATGCAAGTATTCGGATATAAGATTATGAGGGGTAGGGCAATGGCCGAGAGAGAGAACGATCACATACGGTTGGCGGCCCTTTTCAGGGCCATGGGGCACCCGACGCGCTTACGTATTCTCGAGAGCATAGTTGCCAGTGAGTTTTGCGTCTCCGAGCTGGAGAGCGATCTCAATCGTCGACAGGCCAACATCTCTCAGCACCTTGCTATCCTCCGAGATCGTGGGCTGGTGATATCCAAGCGCAAGGGCAGAATGGTGTGTTACAGGTTGGCGGACGGCCGCATCGCAGACGTGATCCGCCAAGTAAGAGACGTGTTCCATTTGACGGGAAAGAAGGAGGTTGCTGCGTGAACGAACCGTCTCAACTCGAAGGGCTGGTCTGCGAAGCAAATAGACGCTTTGTAGGGCTCGGCCGTGAACGTCCCGAGGAGATTACAGCTTCATGGGGGGTGCCTCCCGCGGGCACGCAAGGCCGGCGCACTGTCGGCCAAAGTGAAGGAATTGGTGAATCCAGCAATACCCCCGGCAACACATGGCACGCCTTGCGTGGTACGCCACACGAAGACGAGCCTGGAGCAGGGCGCGACGAGGGATGAAATACTGGCGACACCCTTGGCGGCGATCGGCATGGGAGACGGTCTGCCCCATACGCAGAGCGTCTACATGCTTGACGCGCTGGAGACCTGGGGCGCGGGCGCTGGAGGAGGCCAATGCGAAGGCGCAGACATAGCCCGGGTGGTCAATGGCAGAGGAGGGCCGCGCCTGGGCCGATGCCGGATTCGCAACGCTGGTCTAGCTGGGACTCGGTGCCTGTGCCGGGTTCGGCTCCGCCGATTGCTGTGGTTCGAACCGATCTGTGCATCGGATGCGGACAGTGCGCGTCAGTCTGCCCCGCGGGCGCTATCTCTCTGAGCTCGGAGAGGAAGGCGGTTATAGACGAATCGTTGTGCCGCGGGTGTGGCGCGTGCGTGGAGGTATGCCCAGTCGGCGCGGTGCAGATGAGCGCTTCGGTACGCTCGCGCCGCCGTTGATGGAGGAAGAATGGCCAGCGCGCGCTGCGGACCAAGCATCCGCGAGTTTCTGACCTACTATGTGCTGGTGCTCCTGGCAGCGAAGAGGCGAACGATGCCGGAGCTAGTGGAGGAGATCGACGCCCGTAGCGCGGAAAACCGGGCATATCGCCGCAATGGGGCACTGCGGGTGGGGACCAGGGAGATGGAGGGGGCGATCTACAGCCTAGCGGACCGCGGATGGGTGAGGCTGAGGCCGCGCGGCGCGAGCTGGGATATCACCAGCGCAGGCCGGCGCGCTCGCCGCGAGATAGAGCAGACGTTCCGCGGTAGCTCTGACTCTAAGCAGGAAGCGGCGTCGAAGCTGATCGCGCGGCTGAAGGAGGCGCCCAGGGGCAGCTATGTGCTCGATGTTGGTACCGGAGAAGGATTCCTGGCCCGGAAGCTCGCCAGACGGGGCTTCCGCGTCCTGGGGATAGACTCCGGTGCGTTCGACTACTCCAAGGACAGCATCGAGAGGGCACGGGAGGGCATGGGCTCGGATAATGGAAGGCTAGAGTTGCGCAGAGCCGATGTCACCGAGCTGCCTTGCCCGCATCGCGGATTCGACTATATTGTCTCCAGTCAAGCGGTACACTGCATGAAGAATCAGCGCAAGTGCCTCAAGGCAATCCACCGCCTGCTCAAGCCCGGAGGCAGGTTTCTGTCTCTCGATTTCCTGGTGGGCCTCGAGGGGTTCCTCGCTCATGGTTTCCACTGCTTCCTGGCTATGTCCCGAGAAGAATGGGCGCAGATCCTCCCGGCCATTGGTTTTGACGACATTCACATGTACAAGGTAAGAAACTATCTCGTCGTGGATGCGCGAAGACCGCGTTCTGGAGGACAGACCGGCGCGATAGCTTCTGCTGCCGCGTAGACGCGCCCGCAAGGGGCAAATGATGAGAGAAGGAGGGTTTGTGATGCCGCTCTACGAGTATCAGTGTGAGGAGTGTGGCGACCGATTCGAAAGGCTAGTATCGCTGAGAGAGTCTGCGCGAGGCGGCAAGTGCCCGAAGTGCGGGTCAGGCTCTGTTCGCAGGCTCATGTCGGTTTTCGCCACCGCTGGGGGCAAGTCCGAAGCGAGCGAATGCCCGACGTGCCCGACAGGGGTCTGCGATTTGCCCCGCAGCTAGTCTCCGCCCTTGGTGCCGGCAGGAACTGCGAACATGGTCAGAAGGGGCGAGGCCTAAGATGACCAGGCGATGCATAAACCATCCCGAGAGAGAGGCTCCGTGGTTCTGCTCGAAGCACTCGGTCGCGTACTGCGACGAATGCTGCCGCTGTCCGCACCCGGAAGGCTACTGCAAGTTCCGCTCACAGTGTGCGATCTGGCAGATGTGCCCGAAGGCAGTGGAGAAGGACGCGAGAACCGTGTCGCGAGCCACCGCGAATTACCCCTAGCGCGTCCAGGGATTGTGAGCACACGGTGGTTGCTCCGGACTTCGTTGAGCAGGGATCTAGGATGGAGCCTCCCGCCGCGCCCGTGAGGATCCCTCTCGGGTTAGAGGACTCTGCTACCATGTGGCTCCATGCCCGGGTAGCACCGCTGTGTGGGCTTCTGGTGAGCTGAGATCATGTCAGAGCAGATGCCATTCACGGGACACGCCGTCGTAGCTTGCGGCACTCTGCGGCGAGAGCTCAGCTACTTGCAGGACAGCGGGTTCCTCGACGCAGACCGAGTCCTGTACACCGGTCCAGGTCTTCACGCGAAGCCGGATGAACTCGAAACACAGCTCGCGCGGCAGCTGGCGCGGGCCAGAGAGTCTTCGTCTCACGTCATCGTGGTGTATGGCAGTAAGTGCTACTTAGATCCGAACCAGCCAAGCAGAACAATCGACTCTCTCGTGGGCAATGCGGGTGTGTGTAGAGTTGCGGCAGAGGGTTGTATAGACATGCTCTGCGACGCGCGCCAGAGGGAGGAGCTGGCCGAGGGTGAGAACATCCTGTGGCTTTCGCCAGGCTGGATGGAGCACTGGAAGCGAATCTATCAGGACTATCTCGGTTGGGACTCAGCCGATGCGAACATGAACTTCCCTGGCTACTATGGTAAAGCAATCCTTCTGGACCCGCAGCCGCTCGGCCTCTTCGATGAGTGGACAGAGCACGAGCCGGAGAAGATCCTCGAGTTCTCCGACTGGACGCGTTTGCCCGTCGAAGGCAGGCCTATTACACTGGATCGCCTGAAGGGGCTACTGCAGGAATGCGTATCGGGAGTACAGGCCAGAGGCTAGGGATGAGAGAGGCCCGATTTTCATTTCAGCGATGCGGGCGAGGCCCTGGCATTCGCCCTGACCGCGGGAGTTCGTCAAGTGAGGACAGCCCGGACTGTTGAAAACGGGACGCGCGTTTCGGATGGGTTTTACGAAGAGATAAGGCCGCGACTCTACCGGCGGATCGCCCGGGAGCTGCAAGAGGCCGGGCGCGTTTTGGACCTAGGCTGCGGAGGGTGCGAGTTGGCTCGTTTTCTGGTGAGCAGGTATGGCAAAGAGGTGACGGGACTGGATGTGACTGACGGGAGTTTCCCGGACCTCGGGCAGATGGATGACAGTGTGCGGCGGCGGTTGAGGTGTATCAAAGCGGACGCACGGCGGCTGGAGTTTCTGGGCGACGAAGCTGCTGACGCAGCGGTCGCGACATGGGCGCTTCATGAGATGGATCGTCCTCGGGAGATCCTGGAAGAGGTGAGGCGAGTGTTGCGCGTGGGCGGAGAGCTGCTTATCGTGGACTTCCCGCGCGGTTCGCTGGCGGGGCGGCTCTGGAACGAGAAGTACTATGCTCCGGAAGAGGTATCCGAGATTCTGGAGCGAGCGGGATACGAACATGTCTCAGCGAGGCTCGTCGAACGGGGACAGGTGATCTGGGCGAAGGGCTTTCGGCCCGTTTCTGAGGAGGCAGCGACTTCTTGAAGATATCTATCTGCGGCAAAGGAGGAAGCGGCAAGAGCACGGTTGTGACGTTACTTGCTCAAGAGCTCAGCCGGCGAGGCTGGCGTGTGCTGGTGGTGGACTCAGACGAGTCCAATTCCGGGCTGCATCGGCTGCTCGGGTTTGAGCAACCGCCCCGGCCGCTCCTGGAGCTCGTGGGGGGAAAGAAGAACGTCCAGCGCGAGTTGCGGACGAAGTTCGGCAGCGGAGAGGATCGGTCAGGGCTATCGGTGTTGGCCCGGCCGGAGGTGCGAGTTGCGGATCTCCCGGCCGAGCATTTCGCGGAGCGAGACCGGACGCGGCTAGTCACGGTGGGCAAGATCCATCAGGCTTTGGAGGGCTGCGCCTGCCCTATGGGCGTACTCGCCCGCGAGTTCCTGAAGAAGCTTCGCACGGCGGATGATGAGATTGTCGTGGTTGATATGGAAGCCGGCATCGAGCACTTCGGCCGCGGCATTGAGACCAGCATTGACGCAGTGATAGTCGTGGTGGAGGCGTCTTTTGAGTCACTGGAACTGGCTGGTAAGGTGAGGCAACTGGCGTCGGACGCGAGCGCGAGCTTCATCGGGGCCATCGTGAACAAGGTTGACTCGCAGGAGCTTGCATCGCGGCTCGCGAGAGAGCTGCAGGCCCGCGAGATAGCGGTTGTCGGCACTATCTACCATCACGAGGAAATCGCGGCCGCCGGCCTGGCTGGGGAAGCACCCTCCTCGGAGGCCGCGCAGCAGGAGGCAGCTGCCATCGTGGACGCGCTCTTGGCGCGGGGGAGTACCGGCCGGTAAGGCGGGAGCTGCCGATGGGAGACAGACCATGTGCCTGGTAGTGGTCTATGTGAAAGAGC
This sequence comes from Bacillota bacterium, assembly GCA_030668755.1. Lineage (GTDB taxonomy): Bacteria > Armatimonadota > Hebobacteria > Hebobacterales > Hebobacteraceae > DAOVEW01. The sequence goes on from DAOVEW010000036.1 coordinate 6,739, forward strand.
GAGAACAGTCAGAGCCCGCGGAACGAGTTTTCGCCGATGCGGCCCACATCGAATGCCGAGATGGCAAAGTCGTTGTGACCGGCCTCTTCGGTGAGTCGAAGAGCCTAGAAGCAGAAGTGCGGAGTATCGACCTGGTGAACAATCAGGTTATCCTTGAGAGGTAGGCGTGGCGCTGTGTTGAGAGAGCCCAAGCGAGGACGCAACCTCGGTTGGATAACCGGGAGACAGAGATATGCCGAAGATGTTCTTCCCTCAGTATAAGAGGGGCCGAGATGGAATCGAGTGCTTCGAAGGCACTATACTCGACCACGCCCGGAAGTTCGGCATCGAGCTCGCCGCAGAATGCGGGGGTCGAGGTCAGTGTCGGGGCTGCGTTGTGCGGGTGGAGCGCGGGGCGGAGGCGCTCGCCGCGAAGACGACTGCGGAGCTCGGAGCCGACCTGTCAGAAGGAGAACGGCTTGCCTGCCAGGCCCGTGTAGTCGCGCCCGCGGACATTCGGGTGTATGCCAAGGCAGGCACACCGTATACGATCCTGGTGAGCTCTCAGCATCAGGCCGTGGACCTCGCGCCTCTGACCTATCGCAGGGGAGAGTCGGTTGTGCGAAGGACGCCAACCGGAGAGGAGATGCTGGAGCCTTATCGGGATGGCATATACGGACTCGCTATCGATGTTGGAACCACGACGCTTGTCTTCGAGGTC
>DAOVEW010000285.1 GCA_030668755.1 Bacillota bacterium
GTTCCACTACGGCGAACACGACGACCCCAAGCGGGTCATCTCTCCGAAGGAAGCCGGGGCCCGTCTCCGGGAGCTCGGCGGGGTCGTCGAACTAGTCGCTCACCCCGAAAGCGGCCACCGTATCGAGACCACCGACTACCAGCTCTCCTACTACCGCTTCTTCGCCCGCCGCGCGCGGTGACAAAAGCACCGGCCAGACGCGTCTAATAATATGGAGCGCGTTCCACAGATGGAGACCAGCCGCGTGCTGCACGAGCCGAAGCTGGAGACCCTGGAGCGGATCGGGGAGGGGGCTCAGCGCCTCGACCTCGCCGGCATGTACGACAGCTACGCCGCGCCTCTCTACCGCTTCCTCGTCACGCTCCTCTCTGATACGGCAGACGCCGAAGACGCCCTCCAGGAGGTCTTCCTCGGTGTTATGAGGCGGCGCAATGGTGACTGCATTCGCGATTTGCACGCCTACCTCTTCCAGGCTGCCCGCCGGCAGGCGCTCCAGGTGTTACGCCGCCGTAAGAAGCGCGAAAAGGAGTCGGCCGCCGCTCTCTCCTGGATAGACGTCGAAGCGTGTCGCGAAGAGCACCGCGAGACGGCCATGGACATACAGCGCGCGCTCATTCGGCTTCCCGTCGAGCAGCGCGAGGTCGTCGTCCTCAAGCTCGGCGAGGACTTGACCTTCCGGGAGATCGCCCGGCTCCTCGGCATCGCGCTCGGCACGGCAGCCAGCCGCTATCGGCTTGGCGTCCGCCGTCTCCGGGAGTTGCTCCAAGGTGGTGAAGATCAATGACTGATTACCGTCGTTACCAAGAGCTGTCCGACGACCAGCTCGCAGAACTCATTCGCCAACTGCCCCGCCGGCAGCCCGGGTCGCACCTGCGAGATCGGGTTCTCTTTCAGTCGGCCGCGCAGGCGCTTCGACCCTCGGCCCTGCTGCGTCCGGCCCTGGCCGCCGCCGCCATAGGCATCTTACTCGTCCTCGACATCGCCGCGCTGCGCCTTCAAGACCGCGGCCTGGCAGTGACCGGCCCGCGGGCTGCAGCCACTGTCGCGGCTCGCACCGAGGACGCTGCCGCCGACAGCGCGTGGAGCCGCCAGATGCGTGCGTCGGGGTTCTCCTTCACGGTGGCGAGGCTGCGCGCTGATGAGCCCGCGTCGGCCTGCACCTATCGCGAGCTTCTGAACGACCTTCTCCGTGAGGGCCAAGGAGGCCGATCGTGAGCGAGTCCTTCCCGACACTTGGTCCTGCCGCCGGCCAGCTTTTTCCCACCCTGTGGCGCGGCCTGCGCTGCATCGGCCGCGGCCTCAAGAAGCTCGGCCGCGCCCTGCTCTACATCATCCTGGTCCTGCTGGCGATACACCTCGTCGCCACCCTCATCACCGGCCACATGGTTCGCCGCAAGCTATCCGACATCAAGGCCTCCGGCGGCGCGCTCACGATGAGAGAGCTGGCCCCAACCGTGCCTCCCGGCGAGCCCAATGCCGCCGACATCTACCAGAAGGCATTCGATGCTCTCCGCATCTCCGCAAACGATGAGGATATCCTCTTCGACTTCGACGCCCCCCCGGCCGAAGAACGGACCCGCCTTGCGCGCCAGGTCGTCGCCGCCAATCAGGAGTACTACGGTCTTCTCGAACAGGCGTCCCAAATCCCTGCCTGCGCCTTCCCCGTGGACTGGGACGCGGGCTTCGACATGACTTTCCCCCACTTCGCCGACATGCGACAGGCAGCCAGAATGCTCCGCGTCCGCACAGACGTCCTGGCCCGCGAGGGCGATCTGGACGCGGCCGTCGCATCTTGCGCCGCGGCCTTCCGCATCGCCGAGCACGCCAAGATAGGGCCGACGCTTATCGGCCAATTGGTGGCCTATGCCATCCAGGGGATTGCCAGCGACGGCCTCGAGAACGTCCTTTCCCAAGGCATTCCCTCTGTCGAGGTCAGTCGCGAACTCCATCGGCGCCTCGCGGCCATAGACCAGAAGGGCCCCTTCATGCGCGCCATCCAGGGCGAGCGCGCCAGCGGTATCTGGTTCTTCGATTTCGTCCGCAGAGGCTTTCCCGACGAACTCTTGGATGATCTGTTTGGACCATTCGAGCCTTGGCTTTTCTGGAAGGTACTGGGCTGGCGTCTCTACCGCACCGCCGGTCGTCCCCTCCTCAATCTGGACGAGGTGGCCTCGCTCAACCTTTGGGAAGAGTACATGTCAGGATTCGATGCTGCGTGGCCCGAGTCCAACGAACAGCTTGAGCGCACGACGGCGACAATTGATGGAATCCCGATCTACCGGGGACTCCTCACGAAGATGATCTTCCCCGTCTTCGCCCGCGCCAACTGGTCTCGCGACCGGAAAACTGCGATGCTTGGCAACGCCCAGATCGCCCTTGCGCTCAAGGCCTTCAAGGCAGAGCACGGCCGCTATCCCGACTCGCTCGCGGATCTCGCAGAGGAAGGTTGGACCCTGCCCACTGACCCATTCAGTGGCGGCCCCCATCACTACCGGCGAGAGGGAGCGGGCTTCGTCGTCTGGAGCGTCGGGCAGGACATGGACGACGACAACGGCCGGCCGCTCGACGAGGAGGCCCTCCGAGATCGTGAGTTCAAGTCGGACGAAGAGTACTGGTGAGCACGCAAAGACTACGATCTTCCCTTCCGCTGCGCGCTGTAGCCTCCCGACGGGCAGGCCGATCCCCGCCATTGCCTCGCCTGTCGCGTGGGGCAGGACATACACCGGCCCCTGCCCAAGACTGTTGCGACCTCCCACGGGATATCGCCACATGTCTGACCGCGACGACGGGTTCGCCGAGACAGCCATCGAGATGCGGCGCGCGGGCAGCCGCTTCGCCCGTGTCTTCAAGGGGCTGCTGCGCGCGGTGCTGGCGGTCTCTCTCCTGGTCCTCGCGGCATGGATGGCCGCGGCCGTTATCACCGACCGCATGCTCAAGAAAGAGCTCTCCGCCATCGCAGAGGCCGGCGAACCCATCCACATGCGCGACCTCGCGCAGACTCTGCCCCCGGGCGCGGATAACGCCGCCGACCTCTACGAAGAGGCGTTCGACGCGCTCCATCTCTCCGATGAAGATGACCGGATGCTCGATGCCGACAGCGAGCTGACGGAGGCGGAGCGCGAGGTACTCTCGCGCGCGGTCGTTTCCGCTCATGACGAGTACTTCGGGCTGCTCGACCGGGCCGCTCAGATTGAGGCCTGTGCGTTCTGGGGCAACTGGGAGGCAGGCATTGACGTGAGGTTCCCCCATCTGCCGCCTCTGCGAGATGCGGCCAGAATGCTGCGCCTGCGCAC
>DAOVEW010000190.1 GCA_030668755.1 Bacillota bacterium
GTTGTAGCGGGTGGCTGTCTCGACGGAGGTGAACGACAGCACGGTGAACGTCAGCAGCACCAGCGTCAGGCACGTGAACAGGGTCCGCGCCCGCCGTTTGCGCATGTTGCTGATGCCCAGCGAGAATGCGGCCGCGGCCACGCTTATCCGCCCGATGTCGGCCCGGTGCACCCCCGACATCTTCATCTGGAGGGCCTTGAGCTGCGTCTCGAACTTCATCGTCACCAGCGTGATGACCAAGACGCTGAGCGCGACCATGATGAACGCAAGCGGCACGATCCAGGGGTTATTCGTGATTTCGAAGGCCGGGTGGATGAAGCTGAAAATCAGACAGATGACCACGAAGACCCCGAGGAAGCCGACGATCTGCTTCTTCAGGTCCGGAAAGGCGAAGAGCAGTCGCTCCACAAAGAAGGCAAATGGCAGCATCAGCGCCAGATAGAAGAGAACTCCCTTCACGACGTCGTTCATGGTGGACAGCACCGCGGGATAGGCCCGCGCCTCATACCCCCAGGCGGCGCGCGCCTTCGCGTCGGCGAGCTCGTAGTCCTTTGCTGCGAGGGCCTCCTGCGCCTCCGCCAGCAGGCCCTCGGCCGTCCGGTGCAGATCCCACACAATCTGGTTGACGATCCGGAAGCCCTCGAGCCTGTTCATGCGGGCCTCGTCCAACGCCCACATATCCTCCGTCACGCGCAGCGGGGTGTGCGACAGCGCGAAGGGCTCGTTGGCCTGATAGCCCAGACCGCTCTTGTTCTCTTTGTCTATGGTCGCGGCATCGAGCAGCAGCATACGCACCGATCCCGGACCCAGGCCCATCATCACCTTCAACCGGTATCCCTTGTCCGCGAACACCAGGGCCACGTCCTCGACGTGCCCGCGCCACGGCTCCGGGTGTGGAATCGTCACCCCATAGCGCCGCGGCTCTGCATCCGTCTGGCCGTCGTACACCTTTATATAGCGAAGCGTGGTCAGGCTCTGCGGGTCCACAAGGTCGTAGAGCGCCACGGGAACGCAGTCGAACAGCACGACCGTGAAGTCCTTCTTGCCGCCCGTGATGAAGAACTCCGTCGGGTCCCGTGGGTGGTGACGGTTGCCCATCGACCCCCAGTCCGGCGCGTAGTCTATGTTTCCCGTGGCGTCGTTGGTGTGGTAGGCCTCGATGAAGGTCGGCTTCCGCCAGCCGTAGGCGTTGATGGTCGGGTAGCCCCAGAAGTGGACCCGGCCCTCGTCGTCCACGATCTCAACGAGGTCGCCCCGGGTCCCCATGAGGGTGGATTCCGACATGCGCGCCACGACCATCGTCCCCGGAATCACTTTGTCTGCAACGATGCTCCTCTGTGGGTCGAAGGCCATCGCGTTCACCGACAGCTCGGCGAAGCCGCCCGAGACCGTCATCCGGTCAAACTCGGGCTCCTTGTCGACCGGCATCTTCGGGTCATTCACGATGTCCCACATAGACGCCGCGAGGAAGCAGGTCTGCTCGAAGAGGTTCCGGAAGTTGAGCTTGTCTATCGTGTCGAAGGGCGTATCCACCATAACGCGGTAGTCGTCCGTCGTCACGAAGCCCACGCCGCGTCCTCCGCCCAGCGTAATGGGCTCGTTGTCGAGCGCGATCTTTCCGATAATGAAGGTCCGCCAGGGCTTCCCGTAGATGGGGTTCACGCCGTCGGCGAACTGCGCATTGGCGTCCCAGCCGAACCCCACCGTCGTCTCCCAGTCGGCCATCAGCGCCGCGTTCTCCCGCAGCGTCCGCGCGAAGTCCGAGAAGTGCCGGCTGATGTCGGTGTCCTCGCGCTGGTCGTAGAACATGCCCTTGTAGAAGACGCCGACCCGCTCGCTCTGCGTGGAGAGATCGAAGGCCAGGAAGAGGTTGACCTGCATCTTCTCCCTGACCGTGCCCGTGTACGGAATCAGCCCCAGAAACTTCTTCTTCCTCTGGACCGGCAGCCCGTCGGTCAGCTCGTCGAGGTGGGTGGCGACGTAGTTGCGTATTCCCGCAAGCCCGACGAAGTGGGCGCCGTTGAAGATGACGCGCACCGTTCGCTTCGGGGGGTACTTCGTAAGGATTCGCGTGATCTCCAGCAGGCTTGCCGCACCCGCCGCGCTCTCCGCGCCCGGCGAGAGCTGCGGGACAATTGACATGGAGTCATAGTACGCGGTCAGGAAGACCGTCTGCTTGCTCAGCTCCGGATCCGTCCCTGGGATGTCCGCCACCACGTTCCACGCCGGCAGACGCTCCCAGCGCATGCGACACCGCAGCCGCACGTTCACCTCGGGCTCCGCCTTCAGTCGGGCCTGCAAGTGATACGCGTCACCGCGGTTGATCCAGAACCGCGGGATGTTGATGGGGATGCGCAGGAACTTCGTCTCCGCCTCACCCCTCGTGGTCGTCTCCGGCTCGATGAAGATCACCGCCCTGGCCCCCAGCCGCGGGGCGTTCAGCCAGCTTGACCCGCAGTTGAAGTCCATCAGAACCGCGGTGCCCTCGATATCCTTGCCGTTGAAGGTCGCGAGCTGCCCGTCCCCACCGCCGATCAGGCGGTACGTCTCGCCCCCCTCCGGAAGCTGAGAGGTCCGCACCAGGTTCGGCCACAGCGGGTAGATCGGGTAGGTCGCCACCGGCTGCGCGCCCTCCAGCACCTCCAGCGTCGGCTGCCCGAGCACCTGCGGCACCGTGACGTAGAACGATTCACGATAGGGAAGCTTGTCCGCGTCTTCAACGAGGCCGGGCTGGCTTGCGTCGTTCAGCCCGAGGTCCCGCAGCTCTCCGACGATGTACTCCGCCGCCCGCCCCGCGCCCGGATAGCCGGCCAGGCGCGGGCTACAGCTTGTCAGGGCCTCAACGTGGCGCTCCAGCTCACCGATACGGACCTCCCCCGAGAACTTGCCCCACCACTCGGTCTGCTCCGGCGTCGGCTCCTTCTTGCCCAGCGCCGCCGAGCACGGCACCGCCCCCAATACAGCCAGTCCAACCCACGTGCATAGGCACCCGACCAACCCGCGGCGCACGCCGCGCCGGAGTCCTGCCTTCATATCAAGTCGCCTCCTGCGCCGGGTCGCTCGATCGCGGCCTGACCACATTCTGCAGTTTGCGGCCGTCATCGTAGCACGGCACCTCGCCTCCAGTCAATGCACCGCGCTCTCAGGCAGCATGCTGGACACTTCGGCGCTCACGCCCCGCAACCTTCCCCCTGCGGACTGCGCAGCATTCCTCTCACCTGGCGTCTGAGCTTGAGCGCTCGCCGCGGCACGCACCCCCTACACAGCGCGCCCCGGCTATGCGACAATACGTCGAAAATCAGTGGATCGCGCCGCACGCGCCATCGAGGCCAGCGACCTCCCCCCACGAGTTCGCCACCCACTTGCGGCAGGACCGCTACTGATATCTCTCACCGCCCGCACGATGGTGTCCCATCTATTGTTGAAGGAGGGGGCAGGCCTCGTCCGCCTGCGGCAGACTCAGAATGACATAAGTGGGGTGGGACAGGAGACACGTGGCTAGGCCCTTCGGGCCGCCACCCCGGCCCGGCTCGGCCGGGCCTAGGGGCTCCTTGTATGGTTGGTGTGAGGTAGAGTAAGGGTGGCGAGAGAGCCGCGGAGGCTCCGAGCGCGCTCGGTCAGGTCTCCGCCTCCAGCACCACATTGTCAATCAGCCGCGCTTTGCCCACGAAGGCCGCGACGGCGAGGACGGCGCGCCGGTCGAGCCGGCCGAGGGTCTTGAGGGTCTTCGCATCGCGAAGCTCGGCGTACTGGAGCTTCACCAGCGGCTCCGCCTCGATCATCTCTCTGACGCCCGCGACGAGCGCGGCCGCATCCCGCTCGCCCGCCGCGACCCGGCTTTTCGCCTCCGACAGAGCGCGGTACAGCACGGCCGCCGCCTCTCGCTTCTCCGCCGACAGGTACCGGTTGCGTGAGCTCATCGCCAAGCCGTCCGGCTCGCGCACCGTCGCCACGGGCACGATCTCCACCGGCAGGTGCAGGTCCCGCACCATCTTCTCGATCACCAGAAGCTGCTGGTAGTCCTTCTCGCCGAAGTACGCCTTGTCGGCACCAACGATATCGAAGAGCTTCGCGCAGACCGTCGCCACACCGCGGAAGTGCCCCGGGCGGTGCGGCCCGCACAGGCACTCCACGAGCGGCCCGGTCACCTCCACGAACGTGCTGTCCCCAGGCGGATACATCTCCTCCACTGCCGGCGCAAAGACGAGATCCACCCCCGCGGTCTCCGCTTTCTCCA
>DAOVEW010000372.1 GCA_030668755.1 Bacillota bacterium
CTTCACCTCGTCCCCCGTCCGCACCAACACCTTTTGCACGCGCGTGTCGTCCTTCGCCGCCACGTTCACCACCAACCCCGTGACGCGCGCGTAGCTCGTCCGCACGTGCGTCACCGCGAACCAGATCGCATACCCGCCCCACGCAAGCCCGCCAACCACCAGCAGCACCACGAACGCGATCGTGTAGTGCCACCAGCGCCACCCTCGCCTCTCAGTTTCGTTTCTTCCCGGCCGCGCCCCGCCGCGGATCGGCCGTGACCTTACCGACATAGCATCTACCTAACTAGCCCTCTCTTGCAGGACACCTGCCGCGACGCGAAAGCAGACCGGAGCCGCCATGCCCCGACCTGCCGCGCATCAAGGGCGTGCTTGTTTCCAGCCCGACCCCCCGACTCCCGCCTTATGCCACTCTTGTACCCGCTCCTCCCTTCTCCTTCCTCCACCAGCCCCCTTCCCACATCATCGGCCGAGAGGTTTGTTATTGCCTGCTCCCGAATCGGGTAACATATAAAGGATAATGCGCATGAATCCAAAAGCAGCCATCGTCTTCATCGCACTCATAGCCGCCGTCTCTCAGCAAGATGCCGGTCGCCCCGACCCCGCGCCTCTCCCCCCTCTGGCCGCAAAGGTCGCGCGCGACTTCCTCTTCGCCTTCAGCCGCAACGATCGCGACGCAATCGCAAGCATGCTCCCCAAACAGCTCGAAAACCTCTACGGCACCTGCCCCTTCGCCCGCACGCCCGACCTTACGAACCCCCGCGCCGACACCCGCGTCGCCGCGGTGGACTTCAACGGGCCGATGGCGGATGCCGGCCTCCCCGCCAAGGGAACCATGGTGCTGCGCCTCGTCGAGGAAGACGGCGTTCGCGCCTGGCGGGTCCGGCAGATCTACTGGTACGACCGTCTCCCCCCCGAGGCCGACGCCCCCGACCGCAGTCCCACCGCGGCCGACCGCCAACAGGAGCCAAAGGTACTCCGCGCGGCCGCCGAGTTCGTGCAGGCCTGGCTCGACTCCGACTACCAGACCATGGACCGCCTCACCTTTCACTGGTGGGAGGTCCCGCGCCGGCCGCCCAAATGGGTCAAGATGACGGGCGCCAACCTCACCGCCCTTCCCACCAGTCTCGACGGCCTCCGCGTCGATTTCGTCGCGAAGCTCCGCGTCGCGCGCATCCTGCCAAGGAGCGTCCGCGGCAACTTGTGGCTCGTCCAAGAGGACGGCGTGTGGCGCGTCCGCCCCCTCGTTTTCACCTTCGCCTTCTGAGCCCCAGCCGCCACAGCGCTGTCCGGCTTCGGGGTTGGGGGTAGGGCGGAACCTTGTGTTCTGCCTCGTGCTATCCGCCAGCGAGGGCAACGAGCAACGGCAGGAGACACGCTCCTGCCCCCTACCGTGTGGGCAGGACGCGAAGTTCCTGCCTTACGAGCTATGAAGCGTCGGCAATCGCTCTCCTGGTATGTTAGTAGAGCGATCGTCTCTGGTAGGAGCAAGCTAGCCTAAGACGCGCACGCTCCGCACGCGTCTCTTCAGTCGTCAAGGATGTCCTCGGCGCGGTATTGGCGCGTCTTGTGGCAACTGGGGCACGTGAACTCGGACTTCGGAGGAGGGCCGAAGGCAATAACGCCACCTGGCCCGAATGAGATGCCGCCACCCGGGCCGAATGAGATGCTACCCCCATCAACTCTCACACTCCCCGAAGTGCGCACACCGCTGAGCCGAGTTCCGCCCGTTGGCCGCCCTGCCACAGGAATCCTCTCGCCACACTCCTTGCACTTGACGTGCATTGCTTCATCCTCCTACGCGGGAAAAGTACCGGGCGGGCATGGCCCACCCTGTTCCTACCTGGACGAGGCGAAGGACGGCTGCTAGCTGCCACATCGACTGGACGGTGAGGTTTACGAAGTTGGCAAAGTCGATGCCGCCGAGTCCGACACTGGAGGGAAACTGCGGGATCGCCTTCAATCGACGGGCGAGTTCGTCGATCTGCATCAGCAGAGGCACGTACTTCGCCGTGACCATGCCGACTACAGCTCCGGTGTCGACGTCAATCAGCGGGCCGCCGCTGTTACCGTTGTTGATCATCCCAGCGATCTGGATCAGCTGGCACCGAGGACGAGTGAGGAGGTCGTGCCCTACTGCAGAGACCATGCCCGGGAATGCGCTGATGCATCTGACCCCCTGCGGTCGCCCGCCGAAGACGACCTGTTGCCCCACACGAGGAAGCGTTGTGGAGATGCTCGGGGGGTTCGTGGGCTCCTCCGTCTCCAGGAACGCCAGATCGTGGTCTCTGTCGACGCGAGCCAGGTTTGCCTCGGTGGGAGGACGACCAGTCATCGAGATGTGCACCCGTACGGGTGTCTCCCCTGCGTCACTGGTAAGCATATGGGCGCACGTGAGGGCAAGGTTGGCCGCCACGACAAACGCCGAGCCAGACTTGCCCGGCCCGGTCGGGAAATCAGCCTCTACCAACCGCGTGATCCGCATTGCTTCGGCACTTGCGCTTACGGTTCCCAAGTCTCCATGTCCTGGTCTCGATCATGGCATGCCGCCAAGCGAGTGTCAAGGTGGGGGGGCCTATAGCTTGCAGCTCGTAGGGCAGGAGCGTGTCTCCTGCCCGTTTTCGTGCTTCGGTAGCGTGGTGGCTGTCTCACAAAGCGCTGTGTAAGATCGCACAGGGGAGGCGGGGGTGAGTGCAGTGTGGGCGGGCAGCTTTGATGAGCAATGGAGCCGCTGGTCGATGAGCGATACTCTCTGTGACATGGGCGAGCCAGCTGGCAAG
>DAOVEW010000085.1 GCA_030668755.1 Bacillota bacterium
TGCCCGGCCGGGAGGTCGAAAGCCAGGACGATGTCGTCGCCATCCGCAGCCCAGGCGCTGGGTTCGAGCGAGAGGGAATCTGACACTTGCAGCAGCGGCGCGCCGTCGAGCCCCCACCTACCTGGCCGCGCGCCACAGAACCGCAGGGTGAACTTCTCGCAGGAAATGGGAGAGGAAATGCGACAGCCATCCTCGGTGGGTTCGATCCTCACCATCTCCCGGACCATCCAGTAGCGGGCGATTTCGCTGGTCTTCATCCAGATGATGTTGGGCAGGCGATTGACGCGCTCCACGACCGCCTTGAAGATGTCGAAGCCAATCTCCTCACCCTGGAAGTAGAAACCCGGCCAGTGAGACACCATGACCGCGGGGCAGCCGGCGGCGATGACCTGGGGAAGGCGGCCGCCCTTCAGGTCCTCGGTTATCGTGGCATCGGGGGAGTGGATAGCCTCTCGGTTGTTTCCCTCCCAGCCCGCAAAGTAGTCCCCGGTGCAGGGGAGAACTTCACCACATCCCTCGCCCTTTTCTGGATCGACGTGAAAGAGCTTGGGCCAGGGCATACCCTCCTCGTCCACTTCGCAGAAGAAGAAGGGCGTAGCATTCCCGTTGACCTCCTTCTCCGCCCACAGGGTGGCGGCCGCATAGGCTTCGAGGTCCTTGATGCCGAAGGACCCCGGGCTGGTCACGCCTTCGGCGGCAATATCTATGTTGTGGAGGATGCGCAGCGCGGCCGCGATGTAGGGCCCCAGTACCTCGGTTGGGATCGGCCGCTCCGCCCATTCGCCCTGCTCCCACTCCTCCGTCATAGTCCAATCGCTCAGATCCACAACCTGACAGTGGGTGATCATCTCCGGGGTGAAGTCGAAGTTGGGCCAGATGATCTCCTTCGCGGCCCTGATCCATTCGTCGAGGTGAGCCTTGGAGAATCCGGGGAGGCCGAGGTCAATGGTCCCGAGCCCTGCGGGCATGGGCACAAGGCTGAACTTCCCTTTCACGCCGTTCTCGGCGCACCATTGGCCGAATTTGCGCAGGAAGGAGACCGGAATCTCGACCGGTATGTCGGCGGTGGAGCGCTTCTCGCGGAGCTTGATCCAGAAGTGGCTGAGATTGACGACGGGACAGGAGTCGTCGAGGATCATGCTCACCGGCACGCGGCAGAGGGGGTTCTCGATCTGGACTATCATCGCGCTGCCTCCAGAGTGGCGTTGTGGGAGCCCGGTCCTCCGGGCGATATCAACGGGGCAGGAGATACGTGGCTAGGTCCTTCGGACCGCCACCCCGGTCGTCTGAGGCGACCTAGGGGCTCCTGCCCCACAGGGGCCGTAGGGCAGGCCTCCGGGCCTGCCCTACGGCCAATCATGTGATCGTGCACCCGCCGTCGAACGCATCGCCCGGGCGGAATGAGCGCAGCCAGCCCCTAGGCCCTTTCGGGCCGGGGTGGCGGCCCGCCAGTGGCGGGCCTAGCCACTCGGGCCGGACAGTCTGCGGCACGCGGGCTCGCTTGCTTACCGCAGCTTCCTTCCGGACCTGACGGGGTTCACAAGTCGCCCGCTGCACAGGGCCCGGCCGTCAACACCGCTTACGCTCCCCAGGCCCCAAACGACACGCCCTCGGGCGGGAATTCGACCCCGCTATAGCGGATTGCGGGTTCAGGGCACCGCTAGCTCCCCGTCTAGCACGATCACATTGGTCCCACTCTGTAACTCACGGCGCAGCCGACTTGGGTCCTGGCTCGATCAGGACTGTACCACTTGAGGCCTCGAGCATCAGGTGAAGATCGTTGAGGATGTCGCGCCCAAGGAGCACATCCGGGTTCAGCGGCATAACGACAGCTCCTACCACCCTCTCAACCGCCCCCTTGATCCGTACTCTCACCGCGCATACCGGGTAACGGGGCGGCTTCTCCCCCGGTCGCAGGGGGAAGGTCACAACCTCACGCTCATCGGTTGGCACTAAGTCGAGTGTCTCGCGAAGAGTCTCGGACAGGACGGTCGGACCGCTTCCCGTGTCTATTACCGCCCATGTCTTCGCACCCCGCGCCGACTGGTCTTGGGGCCTTGAGAGGGAAACGTCCACGACGGGCAAGTCCGGGTCTGTCGGTGCATCCGGGAAGTGCTTGCACGATGGCTCGTAGCGGCCGCTTTTCAACGTGGCGTCGCTCTCACGAGGCCTGATCGGACGACAGCTCTGTCCGATTCGCGAGTGGCTCGAATCAGTAGCACTACGCGGCGTCCCAGCCGTGCGAAGACGCGCTCAGCGAGACGCCCATAGTCGCCATCGCTATCGATCACATTACCGTTGACAACCGCAACGTACCGGCCTTCGTAGCGGCTGAGAATCTCCTGTTTGTGCCGTTCATACGCATCGCGCTCAGCCCGGATCTGCCGCACAGCCCGGTCCCAGTCCAGAGGCTGCGGCGACGGCTCGGGCTCGACTTCAGCCCTCACGCCCATCGCAGACGTCGCCTGTACATGCATCCACGCCCGAGACCCCTCCAGAATCCTGCCTGGAAGGGCTAGAACCCAAGGTCTCTCGTGAGCCGGCATGACATGAAGCGCGTCTTCAGGTAGGTTCCACTCCTCGCCAAGCTCATAAGTGACGGAACGCACCGACGCGGCTAAACCTTGCTCTAGCGCGAGGGACTGAGGTTCGAGCAGCAAGGATTCGAAGTCGTGTGCTGGGCGCACCCACGCCGCAGGGTTGCGCTTGGCTCTTGCGAAGACGTAGTAATCTTGTTCTTCCGGCGTCTCGTCGTGAAAGCCAGAAAGTGAACCTGCGAATGGAACCACGTCTAGCAACCCGACGCGGCCGCGCTCGCGTTCATGACGCTTCGCAGACGCCAACTTGTCTACGACGTACATCACGTGGACCTCTTCCTGCGCCCTCGCCGGCTGCCGGCGCCTGTGGCGCCAGAGTCTTTCACTATTCTCTCCAGACGCTTCGCGACCTTCTCGAGCGTCGCCGCAAGATTCTTCAAGGTGGGTAGCGGCGCCTGAAACGTCGTTGCGGTACGGCGTCCCGCGAAGTCTCGCGTCTCCAATCCAACTATGGCGATTGGAACCCACGCCGCCACATCCGATTCGTCCCTAGCTGCCGACGCCCTTTCAGGTCCCAGTACGTCCTCCGCCCCAATCGGTTCGGAGAATATCGCCCTGAGTTGGCACGTAGCCGAGAAGTCGGTGATCGTTGGCAGACCCTCATACGCAGCCGCAAGCTCGCGGTCCGCCGTGGCGATCTCGCTGGCATGTGGGCGGATTGTCTCAAGCACCTGCGGCAGCCGCTGGGCGTCCTGCTCACTCAACCCCGCTAGCTGCAGGTCATGCGCCAAATCAGCGTTCGTCGTGTCGTACCTGTCCAGGCATCCCGCAAGGAACCTGACCGCGTTTACTATATGTATACCCTCCTGGGGGCCCAGACCTAACTGCTCTGCAAGCTGCCCTAGCTCCGGCCCCGTGAAGATGCCGTGGCGGGCTCCGCGGGCTAGGTCCACGGCTCGCGAGATCCGATCAGGCTCCAGTTCTACGAGCTGGCGTACGCGGCCGACTGCGCTGGTGCCAGGAACGTCCGTACTGCGCAACACCTTGAAACCAGGCATAGTGGCGCTCCGTTATCGGGATTAGACGCGATGGCAGGAGGACACCGAGTACGGCTTTGGCGGCCTTGGCCATGGCCTGCGAGGACTCCAGACAGAACTGACACCTGTGACACTCAGGAAGCCCACGCTCCCCCCTGTAGAGTCGTCGGTCGTTCGAATCGAGACTTTATAGGATTGTACCACAGGTTGTCAAGCACTCGCGTGGCGGAGTTGTGCCCGCTGGGCGGGCCAAGCAGGCATTGTAGCCCGTCGAGCACGATCACAAAAGCTGCCATTACGCAATTATAGCACCACAACCCCTGGGGCAGGAGGCAAGCTCCTGCCCAACACAAGAGCTAGCTTCCCGTCTAGCACGATCACATGTGTCCAGTGCAATCATGGCATGCAGCGCGGTCTCCTCAGTCGCTCTTCGGCATGCGACTGAGAGTGATAGCGGTCTCCTTGTCCGCGCTGTCGCGAGATATCACCACCATTTTCCGGTACCCGTCCTCCTCCCACGTCATCTGGAACATCTTGATCTCAGGCGTCTCGACCAAAGCCCCGACCTCGGCGTCGGGACGCTTCTCCCGGTAGAAGGTTTTGACCTTCTCGAACGAGTCGGCCGTCGTCAGATGCACCTGGGAGAAGGACTGCTCCTGCTCTTCTTCGTCGGTCCATCGGGCGCTATGCTCCGCCTGCGCGCCGGGGTAGAGGGGAATGCCGACGTCCTCCTCGCTCACCTCGGGGCCGAGGGAGAACTCCCCTTTCCCCTTCTCGGTGGTCACCGTGCCGCCGCCCTCGTCGCCCTCCATCTCGAATTTCCCCTCTTCGGTCTCGACGGTGACCTTCGTTTCGCCGCCCTTCTCCTCGACCGTCACCTGCCCCTCGGGGGTCATGTAGGTCTTCTTGCTGCCACACCCAGCGGCTGCGATGAGGACAAGGGCCCCGCCCAACAGCCACACCATTGTGCTGCGCATAGCATCCTCCCGGCCGGGCCCCCGCGGCCCGGATCGTGCCCAAGTCACTGTGGTTAAGGGTTTCGGTGAGCGGCGCGGCTTTCCCCTCCGGTGGTGTTCGGGTTCACTCCCACGGCTTCACGATCACCTCCTCGCCGGCGATGAAGTGCTTGTACTCCGTGCACACGGGCGCGGCGTGGATCTTTACCACCACCCAGTGCTCCTTCGGCTTTGGATCAGGCACTTCGACGAGCTCCGCCCGACGCTCACCGGTGATGACGACGCGCTTCATGTTGTTTCCTCTCTGTCCCCCCTTGTCGTCGGCCATATGCTTCCCAGGCCGGAACAGGTCTCCTCTGGGGCGGCAGCGAAATCGGCTGTTCGAGCGAAACTCAAGGCTTGGAAGCGGGCCAGGAGGTAGGGATGCGATACTGCGCGACGAGCGTCATGCTGCCGGAGCTGACGATGGAGGAGCAGGCCGCACTGCTCCGGCGGCTCGGCTGCGGCGGAATCGAGTGGCGGGTGAGGAGGGTGCCGGAGAGCCAGCAGGGCAAGGGCTACAGCTTGTGGGGAGAGCACAAGAACGACCTGACGCCGGAGAACTTCTCGGAGAACGCTCCGAAGATGAAGCAGGTCGCTGCCGACCACGGCCTTGCCATCGCGGGGATCGCCAGCAACGCAGCGGCGAACGATCTGGAGCAGGTGAGGCTCCTTGCCGAGGGCGCGGCGGCGTGCGGGGCGCCGTTCATTCGGGTGGGGTGTCCGCGCGGGTACGACGGGTCGGTGGACTACAACGTCCTGTACGATGAGGCGGTGGAAGCCTACGGCGACGCGATCGACGCGATCGAGCCGTTCGGCGTAAAGGCAGCGCTCGAGATCCACGGCGGCACCATCCACGTGAGCGCTTCGCTCGCCCACCGCATCCTCTCACGCTGGGGCCCTGACCGCGTCTGCGTAATCTTCGACCCAAACAACATGGTCCGCGACGGCTTCGAGACCACCGAACTCGCCCTAGACCTCCTCGGGCCCTACGCCGGCCACGTCCACGTCGGCGGACACCGACCCGTGCCCAACGGAAAGGACGAGGCCGGCACGGTGCAGTGGGAGTGGCAGGGGACATCCCTCGCCGAAGGCCTCTACGACTACCCGCGGCTGCTGAGGAAGCTGCAGGCGATGGACTTCCAGGGCTTCATCAGCATCGAGGACTTCCGCGATCTGCCGGCCGAGGAGAAGCTGAGGGAGGGGATTGGGTATCTGAAGGCGGTCGAGCCGAGTCTGGGTTGAGGAAGCAACGTTGGGTTAGAGAGGAGATCGCCTGCTGGCCTGCGAGTTAGCTAGAACAGGAGTTGCCTGTACATGTCATCGAGGTAGTTGCTGAGGCCCGCGAAGTCCCCTTGCGCTCTCAGTTCAAGGAGCGCCCTAATATCCGAGTCGTCAAGAACTAGTACGTAACCTCGGTCATCTTGCAGGATGTCGCGGCAG
>DAOVEW010000395.1 GCA_030668755.1 Bacillota bacterium
AGGGGTGCTCGCTTGATGCGGTACCACTCCATGATATCGCTGCCGCAGATGCCGCTGGCCTTGATCTCGACCAGCAGCTCGCGCGGGCCGACCTCGGGGATCGGCATCTCCTCGACCCGCACATCGCGGTTGTTGTAGTACATCCCGACTTTCATGGGCCTGCCCTCTGCGCGCCTCAATAAACACCACCGATTACCCGCCAAGCTCCTCGTAGAGCGCATAGGCCTCATCCGGCGACTTGCCCTCGTGGACGATGGACCGCACGGCCTGGATCATGGCCGCCGGCGCTTCCGACTGGAAGATGTTCCTGCCCATGTCCACGCCCGAGGCCCCGTCCCGGATGGCGTTGGAGGTGAACTGCAGGGCCTCGCGCTCAGGCACCTTCTTCCCGCCGGCGAGCACGATGGGGACGGGGCAGCCGCCGACGACCTTGTCGAAGTGCCCGGGCACGTAGTAGGTCTTGGAGATGTCCGCGCCATGTTCGGCGGCGATGCGGCTCGCCAGGGCGAGATACCGCGCGAGCTCCTCCTCCTTGCCCGGCTGACGCAGCTCGTCCAGGCTGGTGCCGACCGCGCTTATGCCCAGCACCACCAGGCCGTACTTGTGCGCCTCATCGGCCATGCGGGCGAGGTTCTGAATCGTCTGCCGCTGGTGCTCGGTGCCGACGTATATTGACACGGAGACGCCAACCGCGTTCAGCCGCACGGCCTCTTCGGCGGTGCAGGTGAGGATCTCGTCATCCAGCTCCTCGCGCCGCGCCATGCTGTTGCCGCCGGACACTCTCAGGATGATCGGCGGCGCGGTCCTGGGATCAATGCAGTACTGAAGGATCCCCTTGGTCGGGCTGAGCGCGTCGCAGTAAGGCAGCAACGCCTCGACGGTCTTCCCCGGCTCCTCCAGGCCCGTCGTCGGCCCCTGGAAGTAACCGTGGTCAATGGCGAGCATCACGGTTCGGTTCGTGTCCGGCTTGATGATCTGAGCCAGTCGGCTCTCCAGTCCCCATTGCATGTTGGGCTCCCTCCCTTTGATCCTCAGTCTTCACTCCTGCGGACAGCGGATCCCACTTCGCCCCTTTCGGGCTTCGCGGGACACAGTGCGCCCGCTTTGCCGGGCGAAGGGCTGTCCTGCCATGCCAGTCCGGTCACTATTCGCCGCGTCAGTGGCAGGGACCTCCAACGCCCGGCTTTGGCACGTGTCTTGCCGCATGGCAGTGCGGACCAGGGCTGCTCGCATCCAACGCCGCCGTTGAGTGGGCCAGGCGACACAATGGCGGCAAACTGAGTTTACTTCACGGGCATATATGGTATACTGTTCTTGAGCTAGAACAGAGCTTCGGCGGGTTCGGGCAGGGAGTTGGGGGGGCATTGCGCGACGATCCGCGGTGTGTGGTATTGGTCGCCTTGCTATGAGCCCGGGTGCTTTGCTGAGAAGCGTCAAGCCGGACAAGAATTGGGATGGTAGCGGGAGTATGGCAGCTTTACCAGCCGTAGGAGAAACGGAGCAAAGCCGAGGTCACCAATGAACTTCGCGGGCGGGATCGGCGAGCATGACTGTGCGGTGTGCCGTGCTTATCCGGGCCACACCGGAAAGCACTACACCATCCGCGCCATTAGTGTGCGGTGTCGTGGTGCGCGCCTGAAGTCTCTTGGCAGGACAAAGTGGGTGGAACTGGCTGGCTGCAAGAGCGCCGATGGCCACTCGATCCTGGCGACCGTCCACATGACGAGGCACCCCAAGGCCCGCAACGTGGCTCCCGGCCGCTGGCTGTGCGAAAAGACCCCCGACTTTGATCCAGAGGAGAAGATGCCCTCACCGTGGTCCGACGAAGATGTACTGCCTCTGGAACAGGCAGAAGGTGAAGATGAGCAGCAGGCGATCCTGGAGGTAGTAGAGCAGGCCGACACCGCCCCGGACGAGACCGGGGGTTCAAGCCAGGAGGAGAGGCTCATGGCAGATGCGGACAAGGTAGGTTACCTAGCCTGGTCGGATGGCGACCTCGGGGTCGAGATCCAGCCAGTGCCCAACTCCAAGCAAAAGCCGGATGTGGCAGTGCTGAAGAATGCCCTCAACGGCCTCGCGCCGCCTGACGGCGTGCTGGTAACGCTCACCGAGACTCTGGGCGGCGAGGGCGGGTGGGTGGCCCTGGCAGCCCCCGCTGGCTCCCAGGGGCAACTGCTCATCTCCGCCGGCACGGTAATACAGCGCCTGGTCGAGGCCGGCGTGTACGACGAAGTTCTGCTGTCAAGCAACCGATAACCGCGAAGTGCCGCCTCGTGCCAAGGCCACTCGCCTTCGCTGAGGACGCTTGCATACGCCAGTGCCTCGGCGCAATGGTGCGGCATGAGATGGCGTGCCCCAGTGCCGCGCTCGCCGACACCACTACTGAGCCGGCCTTTGCCGCAGCCCTCAAGCTCCTCGACCGACCCCACGGCCGGGCGTCCGCTGGTATGACTTGCCCCTCAGTGGCCGGGGTCGGTTGCATGGCGGCGAAGAATACCCCTCTGACGGCGGCTTCTTCGGGAGGGTCTGCACTTGCCCAATGACCGCCTGGCTGCAATAGGCCAGGTAGAGCAGGGGCAATATGACTCCGACGCCAGCCAGGATATAGGCGCCGATGGC
>DAOVEW010000152.1 GCA_030668755.1 Bacillota bacterium
CTGACATCCGCCACCAAATCCACCTCCGCATACCCCGGGCTCTCCTCGATCCGCGCGAGGACCTCCTCCGCTGTCTCGTCCGTCGAGATCGCTCCCATCATCACCCCGGCCGTCCGCAGCTTTTGCGTCAGCGCGCGCGTGTCCACCCCCGAGATCCCCACCGCCTCGTGTCGCTCCAGGAACTCCCCTAACGACTCCTCCGAGCGGAAGTTGCTCGGCACTCCACACATCTCTTTCACCACCACCCCCGCGGGCCCGAACCGCGGCGATTCATAGTCCTCGTCATTCGTCCCGTAATTGCCGATCAACGGATACGTGAACGTCAGTATCTGTCCCCGGAAGGAAGGATCGGTCAGGGCCTGTTGATAGCCCACCATCGCCGTATCGAACACCACCTCGCCCAGCGTCCGCCCCGGCCGGCCAATGCTCTCACCCTCGAAAACAGTCCCGTCCTCCAGCACGAGAATCGCTTTCACTCGATCGCTCCTGGCGCCAGAATGGAGCCCTCCCTCATCACCGCCCGCCCAGCAACAATGGTCGCCACCGCCCTCCCCCGCAGCCGCCGCCCCGCAAATGGGCAGTTCCGCGCCTTCGACTCGAATCGCTCCGGCTCCACCGTCCACTCGTGGTCGGGGTCCAGCAGCGTGACATCTCCGCGCGCTCCGATCCGTAGGGCGGGAGACACGCTCCCGCCCACCATGCCCAGCACCTCCTGCGGGCCCGCCGTCATCGCCCGCACCGCTGCTCTCTCGGCCAGCAGCCCCGTGTGTACGAGGTCGGTCCAGATCACCCCCACCGTCGTCTCCAGGCCGATCACGCCCGGCGGCGCTTCTTCGAAAGGTCTAGCCTTCTCGTCGGGCGCGTGCGGCGCGTGGTCCGACGCTATCGCGCAGATCACGCCCTCCACGAGGGCCGTCCGCAGCGCATCCCTGTCACCCGCGGACCTGAGCGGCGGGTTCATCTTGAAGTTGGCGTCGCCCATGGGGGCATCGTCCGCGCACAGCGCCAGATGGTGCGGCGTCGCCTCCCCCGACACCGGCAGCCCGCGCTCCCGGGCCTCGGCGATCAGCTCCACTTCAGCCGCCAGGCTTACGTGCGAGAAGTGCACCCCCCACCCCAGCTCCGCCGCAAGCCCGATGTCCCGCTCCACCATCTCCGGCCCATCCACGTGCAGCGTCAGCGGCATCCGCGTCTGCTTCGCCGCAGCGAGGGCATCCCGCATCACCCCAGCATCGCGCACTGAGAACCCGTCATCGCTCGCCGCCGCCGCGCCCGCCGCGCGCAGAGCCGCGAAATCGGTCACCTCGCTCCCCTCTTGCCCCACCGTGATCGCGCACTTGGGCAGCACGCGTATGGCGGCCTCCCGCTTCGCCGTCTCTATCACCTCCGCCACCCGCTCCGCCGTGTCCCGCGGTGGCGAGGTGTTCGGCTCGCACGCCACCGCCGTGAAGCCACCCATTGCCGCCGCGCGCGTCCCGCTGGCGATGGTCTCCTTGTGCTCCTGTCCCGGCTCCCGCAGATGTACGTGCATGTCGAGCAGCCCCGGCACCACCAACAGCCCCCGCGCACCGAGCACCTCGGCCTCCACGCTCACTGCCTCGCCCACCGCGGCGACCTGCCCGTCCTTGATGAGCAGATCCCCGATCCCGTCCACCCGCGACACCGGATCGAACAGCCGCCCGCCTTGTACCAGCAAGTCGCTCACTTCTCGCCTCCAGAGGCGCCGCTCGCCTCTTGTTCCTGATCGCAGTACGCGCAGCGCAGCAGTCCCGTGTCCCCAACAGCCTCCATCCGCGGCAGCATCCCGCGCTCGTTGTTCGTTATGCAGGTCGGGTTCTGACACCTCACAGTGGTGCCCCAATGGTTCACGCGTTTCTCGGCCGCGGCTTCCTCACTCTCCTTGCCCCTTCTCCTCAGTCGCTTGCGGCCCAGAAGCAAGGCCATCAGCGCCATCCGGATCGGGACCCCATAAGAGGCCTGCCGGAAGTACGCGGCGCGAGCGTCCTGGTCAACCGCGTAGTCCACCTCGTTCACTCTCGGAAGGGGATGCAGGATCGTAGTGTCCCTGCCGATCCGCCGCAGCACCTCCGCGTCTATCGAGTAGGACCCGCGCACAGCCTCGGCGCGCTCGGGCTCAGCGAAGCGCTCGGCCTGCACCCGCGTCACGTACACCACGTCCAGCAGACGTCCGATGATCTCCTGTAGGTCCTCGTCGCTCACCAGATGCTTCGCCGCCCGCCGTCGCCTCTTCTCCGCGGCATAAATGACGTGCTGCCTATCCGGCGCTGCAAGGTCGCTGAAGGACTCGTACTCGGCGGGCACGCACTCGAATTCGATCTCCAGCCTCCGCTTCACGTATCGCGGCAGCCTCAGCTCCGGCGGCGAGATGCACTTGATGTTGGCACCGAACCGAGCCAGGCCGTAGGATAGGGAGTGCACCGTCCGCGCGTGCAGCAAGTCCCCGCAGAGCGCAACGTTCAGACCCTCGATCTTGCCGTGGTCCCGCTTGATGGTGTACAGGTCGCACAGCGTCTGAGTCGGGTGCTCGTGCGCGCCATCGCCCCCGTTGATTATCGGCACGCGCCGGCCCAGCTCGGCCAGCCGCTGCTCATCCAGGCTCTCCGCGGCCAGCGCCGCGGCTCCTTCGTTCGGATGGCGCAGCACGATGGCGTCCGCGTAGCTCGCTATCACCCGCACGGTGTCGGACAGTCGCTCCCCCTTGGCCGCCGAAGAGGTGCGCGCGTCGGCCACCGATATCACGCGCCCCCCCAGCCTGTTCATCGCCGCCTCGAACGACAGCCGCGTGCGCGTGCTCGGCTCGAAGAACACCGTCGCCAGCACTTGCCCCGTGCACAGCCGGCCGATGGCAGCCAGGTCGTTGCCCCTCGCCTTGGCCCGCGCTCCCCGCTTTCGCCGCGGCGCGACCAAAGACAGCGGCCCCCGCTGGAGCGCCGACAGAAACCTATCTGTCAGCCGGAAGACACCCTCGATCTCATCGTTGCTCAGGTCGAAGATCGAAATCACATGCCTGCCCGCAAGCCCGCTCATCGCCATTGACCCCTCGATTTCGCCCTCGGAAGCGGCCGGCTCACGACGATGCCTCCGACGGCCGTTCGATGTAGACCGTATCCTCGCCGTCCGTGTCGGAGAGGTGGACTGCGACGCGCTCGCGGCGGGAGGTGGGGATGTTCTTGCCGACATAGTCCGCGCGAATCGGGACCTCCCGGTGGCCCCGATCCACGAGCACCGCAAGTTGCACCAGCGCCGGCCGGCCGTGCTCGATCAGCGCGTCGAGCGCCGCCCTTGTCGTGCGGCCCGCGGCGAGGACGTCGTCCACGAGAACCACGGTCTTGTCGGCGATGGGGAAATCAATTCGCGTCCGGGTCGAGCCCGCGCTGTCCTTGCGGTCGTCGCGGTGCAGCGCGATGTCCAGCTCGCCCACCGGCACCGCCTCACCCTCGAACTCCTCGATCAGGCCGCTGAGGCGGTGGGCGAGCGGCACCCCGCGGGTATGGATGCCGATGAGGCAGAGGCCCGCTGCACCCTTGTTGCGTTCGAGGATCTCGTGGGCGATGCGGGTGAGCGCGTGCCGGATGTCGGCCTCATCCATGATGCGGCTGGCCTCGCCGCCGGCCCCCCGCGCAGCCATAGAAATAGCGCCGCCCTGACTTGCAGGGGCAGGCGCTTGCCGTTTGTCCGATCTCGCTCGCTTCACCTTTGCCAGCCTCTCCGGACTGCACTTAAAAGGTCCCGCTGCTGCGAACTCTCTTTGTCGGCAGAGAGCATACCAAAACCAGCGCGCGCCGTCAAGCCCAACATACAAGGAGCGACATTCCTGTCGCGATCGAGTTGGTGATTCCCCAGTTCCGTAGGGCAGGGCAGGAGCCCCTAGGCCCGGCCGAGCCGGGCCGGGGTGGCGGCCCGAAGGGCCTAGCCACGCGTCTCCTGCCCCCGGCGCTCAGAGAAAACGGTCACACCCCGCGTTCGCCCTCTGCCCGGCCCCTCCCCGGTAGGACAGGCTCCCAGCCTGTCCCAACCGCCCCCGGCCCCTCCCACCCATGCCCGCCTCCTCCCCCCTGTTATTCTGAGGGAGGCACGACTGAAGAATCTCGGCGCTGCTCGCAGTGCGAGCCTCACGCGAAGCACGAAGAGTCCGCCGTGGCGGATAGGGCGGGCGCGCCTGTGCCCGCCTCTTGCTCGGCCCCTCCTGCGGCGCCCTCTACAAGGGCGACACCGGCTCCGCGGATGGGGTGCTGATGATGGGCGGACCGTCGTCGCTGCCGTAATCCAACTCGGGGGCCATCCTGCTGGACCGAAAGACGATGGAGTCCAGGACGGTGCCGTCGGTGCGGTGCGCGTGCAGGGCGGCGGTTGTGCCGTAGATGTCCACGACACAGTGGTGCAGGTCACTGAAGCAGCACTGATGGTAGGGATTGGGCTCCTGTTCGCAGTCGTAGCGCGGAGCGCCGCCGCCGCCCGTCACTATGTAGTACACCCCGTCCTTGTAGCTTCGCTCGTATATATGATCGTGGCCCTGGAACACCGCCGCGACGCTGCGCGCCTCGTAGAGTGGCACCAAGTGCTCCTGCACAGCAACGGTGCCGCCGTGGGGGCCGGAGCTGTAGGTCGGATGGTGGTGCACCACGAAGACCCAGTCGGCCTGCGTGGAGCGGAGATCCTCCTCCAGCCACGCGTATTGCGGGCTGCCGGGGGAGAAGTCGGTATCTGTATCCAC
>DAOVEW010000064.1 GCA_030668755.1 Bacillota bacterium
CTACTCTCCCCTGCAGCGGCTCCAGATCCTGTGGCACATGGCGTACTACGGCATTCCGAGAAACCGAGTGAGCGAGCACTTCCTGATCGCCCGGTCAACACTCTACCGCTGGTTGCACGCAGCCGAGCGGGGCGATCTGGGTGAGCGCAAGAGCAAGATCGAGAGTCCCAGGAAGACACCGGCTGAGCTGGCCCGGATGATCTGGGACATCTTCGAGGCGAATCCGCTCTTCGGTCGCTACCGAATCGCCAGCATCCTCTGGTTATTGGGGGTGTTCGTGGCCGCCTCGACGGTCCGGAATGTGCTGCTGCAACCCAAGCCCAGGACGGCGCCGGCCGCGGCAAAGGCCCAGGACGCGCCCGCGACACCCCGAGGGATCGTCGCCCGCTACCCCAATCACGTCTGGAGCGTAGACCGCACGCGGGTGCTCCGCTGGGGACTCTGGCCCACCTGGGTGCTGGTGGCGATCGACCACTTCTCTCGCAAGGTCGTGGCCTGCTGTCCCCTGGAAGGACCCAACGCCGGTTGGGTGGTGGGTGCATTGGAGGAGGTGTTCGCCCAGCACGGTAGGCCCAGACACATGATCACAGATCAGGAAGGCGTGTTCACCTCGGAGGTCTTCGAGGGCTTGCTGCACGAGTGGGATGTGAAGCAGCGCCTCGGAGCGGTCGGCAAGCACGGCTCAATCGCGGTGACTGAACGGGTCATCCTCACGCTGAAGTACGAGTGGCTGAAGCGTGTGCCGGTGATTCGCGGCCTCGACCATCTTAACCAATTGCTGCGCGACTTCGCAATCTACTACAACGAGTATCGCGGCCATGCCACGCTGGGAGGAGCGGTTCCCTCGGTGATTCATCACGGCGAGCACTGGCACAAGCCGGAGAAGTCAGCCAAGATAGTACCGACCGGCATCGAGCGCCGCGTCTTTCCCGATACCCGGATCACCGCGTACCGACTCGCGGCCTGAGTCTCCCCCGAATCGAAATCGAGATGTTCGGTCCGACACGGAGCGCGTGCGGTCGCGCCTCCGTTAACCCATTCAGTCCTGTCGGACGGTTCGGCTCCGTATTCATGTCCCGCTTTCCGCGTTCACGCGCTCCATTGCACTGCCATCCACGGGGCTATGCTACCGGTCGGAGCGATTCCAGCCGTGTCTCAAAGCTACTTGACAACTGCAATAGGGTCCGTATCCGCCCAGAAACCGGTGTCCCAAGCCGACTTAACACGCACATGCGGGTAGAAAGGGCGAAACCACGCGGAGAGAGCGTCCCCTCCAAGGGGGATGGTGGAGGAAACGATCCTGGGATCGAAGCTCTCTCTCTTTCGGACGAGGTCGCGAGCTTAGATGATTGGAACGCTCGGACAGCGAGCGGGAATCGAAACGGGGGCTTTGCCGGTCCTACGGACGGTCTACACGGACAGAGGGTATCGGGGTTCGGCCGGGTGGGCGTCCTCTAGATCCCCGGTTGCACCTGATCGCCCACCCAGACGGGCAAGGGCACAGCCCTCTCCTGGCCCACCAACAACCATATCACACTCGGGTCACCCATGATCTCTGTCCCCATGAAGACCGCCGTCTCGCCCTTCATGCTATCATCCAGGTACACGGCAGCGCCAGTGTATATTTCGGCGATTCCCTTTACGGTTGCCGTCCCCGGTCCCACCGGCATCCCTCGGAAGTCCGCGCCTCCTACCGATGTCGTGAACACTCCCGAATCACTGCGATGCATACGGAAGAGGTTGTCCGGCACTTCGTTGCGCGACTGCCGACGCTCCAGCTCATGTGGCGAACACACTGCACCGCGCGCCAGCCATCCCTGCTCTCCCGACTCGGTCTTCACATGCAGAGAATCATGGACCACACCTGTCACACTCACCTCTGTGCCAACAGCTAGCGCCCTGTCCGAAAGATCTGTCTTCCCCACTTCTGCCGCTCCAAGGTCCAGAAAGAGACGCGCATCCTCTACCCCCACCACCACCGCCATCGTCGCCGGTGCCATCGTTGCCGGCTTTCTCCAGACCAGCACGCCCGCCAGTGTGACCACCACAACTGCCAGCGCCGCCATTGCCCATTTGAGGCGCATCGTCCTCACCCGTAATGTGCCAGAACTAATCTGAAGCATCCGAGAGGCCAGGAGGATCGGCTCCCGAGCAGCTTCAGGCGTTGACTTCTCGCCTTCACGCCGGCATCCTCCCGGCCATGTTGAGGTATCTGGTGCTGATGCTACTATCTCCCCTCCACCTGATTCTCGCGCTTCTCTTCCGTAGCGACCAGGCGCGACTCGTGCTGGCCCTCCCGGAGTGTACCAGAACTAGTCTGAGGCATTCAGGAGGCCAGGGCGTGCCGTCCAGAGACTCATCCGTTCCCCAAAGTGCCCTTGAAGCGCTCTCAGGCCCGGTCGACACACACAAGCGGCACTAGCGGTTCTGGGTATAGGCCAACTGGATGCTGAGGGGAGGGTATTCCCGGCTTCTTGAGGGTGGCACGAGTGTCATTCCTGTCAAGGCAGCACGGCGAGGCAGGCAGGTCCCGGGCTCCTTCGACGCGCCCGGGCTCTACCAGGATGCCCTAGCCGCCAGGTACATCGCGATGAGTACGGGAACCAGCCCGGCCGCGGCCCACGCCCATTGCCGCTCGCCGTTGGCGAACTCGGTCTCGGACTTATACCGCCCAGACTTCCATGCCTCCTTGCCACCCACAGTGCCGCAGTAGATGTGCAGGGCCAGCATGGCGAAATTCGCGAACCAGACCAACAGGATTGCCGCCGTTGGCGACATGTCGCCATCCATGACCATCCAGATCGGCAGTATCCTCCCCAGCGCGAAGACGATCCCCCAGGCCAATAGGACGGCAGCGCTCCATTTCCATAATCCGTGACCGATTCCCCACAGAACGGGAATCAGAAATGCGCCCCAGTTGAACGCTTCAACGCGCCCAGAGACGCTTCCATCCCAGGTCCGCCCACACCTGTCGCATACCTTCGCGTCTACGTTCGTGCGCTCGCCACAGACACACTTCTTCGTGGCCACCACAGCAGGCCCGGGAGCGCTCTCGTCGGTCTGCGGGCCGGTTCCAGGGGGGAGAGTCGCATCAGTCGGAATCGGCGTGAGATTGCCGCATGAGCACCGACCAGTCTGTCCTGCACGATCATCGGAGACCTCGTATGCCCTGCCGCAACTGCTGCACTGAATCCGTATTGCCATACGATCTCCTCCCTTGAGTAAGCTGTGGCCTCACTAGCCGATGTCCCGCAGCTTCAGCAGATTCCCTTACGCCGACCACCACCGAACCCCTCTCTCGGATTCCCCGTCCGGGAGATCCAAAGCGCGCAAGGCGGGTCCCTCGGCCTGGCCGAAGACAGGCGGGATGGCACCTGGCGGAAGAACCGCTCCAGCCTGGCCCATCGTGCCTATGTCAAATGGCGATGAGACACCTCTGACGGCCCTGTAGGCTTGTCTCCGGACCTCAGACATTCTACCACATGGGACCATTTACCGCTGTCGTGTCGACTTCGCCGAAACTGGTGGTCGAGAGTGGAGCGAGAAGGAGTACGCCAACAACGAGACACATCAATCCGACTCTGTGACGTAACATAGTAGTCCCCTTTGGGGTGTAGTAGGGGGCGCCAGGGAGGTCGCTCAGCGGGGACATGCCCCCTCTCTGGGGATGAGGTTCGGCGCGGGGGAGCTGGGTCCTTGTGGATTCACGGTATGGAGTGAACCCCTCTGCGGGTGTCGACCGCCCGTGAGACCGCTGTGAGGGCACTTTGGGGCACGGATGAGTTTCGAGACAGGACGGGTGCGCAGGGGATGGTCATTTGACCTGCCCCTCTCGACGCCTACAACACGAAGCTCGCAACAGCACTCGTGAGCAGCAGGATACCACCTGCTCACCAGGGAACGAAATGCCCCAGGAGTGCCCGGATAGGATTATTGGGGAGGACAGGGACTGCGCAAGCGCCTGCGCTTCTGGAAGGTGGGGTTGGTAGCGTTGGGGGATGGCCTCGACACGGTGGCGGCGCCGGCAGCGGCCGCGCCTATCATGCTGGTCAAGGCGCTGGTGAACGAGGCGGAGCTGGAGGCGAATGCCCACCGAAGCCGCCGCGGTCTGGCGGGCCGGGTTTTGGCCGGCTACCATGCGGGCGGAGCACCATACGGCTATCGCACCCGTCCCGTGCACGCGGATAAGCCAGGCGATCCAGCGGGCACGGGGCCAGTCATCGGCCATGAGTACCTGATCCATGATGGCGAGGCCGAGGTGATCCGGCGCATCTTCCGACTCTATGCCGACGGCCTTAGCAGCAGGCAGATCGCGGCAACACTGAACGCGGAGGGTGTGCCTCCACCAGGCGCCCGGTGGCGCAACCGGACGGGGCTGAGGAAGCGGACCTGGTCGCATAGCGCCATCGGGGGTGACCCCGCCAAGGGGCTCGGCATCTTGAACAACGAGAAGTATGCGGGCCGGCTGATCTGGAACCGCACCACCTGGCCACGGGACCCGGAACGGGATGGCAAACAGGTGCGCCGCGAGTTGCCGCCAGAGGAATGGGTGATCCAGGACGCCCCCGGGCTGCGCATCGTGCCGCAGGAGCTGTGGGATGCGGTCAGGGCGCGGCAACGGCAGCGATTGCGGAGGCGAGCACGGGGGGCATCGGTACCCCGGGTGCCTCGTCTGCTGAGCGGTCTGCTGACCTGCGGCCGCTGTGGGGCGCGATATGTGCTGCGCGGGTCCAGAACCTACTGCTGCGCCACCCGGCAGAACCGTGGCAAGGTGGTGTGCGACTGTATGGCGACGGTCAACGCGGCGGAGGCCGAGCAGGCGATACTGGACTTGCTGGAACCGCTGTTCTGTGACCGGACGGTGCTGGCGAAGCTGGAAGCCGCGGTGCGGAAACGCCTCGCCACGGCACGTCGTCAGCGCTCCGAGCGCAAGAGCGCGGAGGGACAGCTCAGAGCGGAGCTGGCGGAGGTGGAGGCCCAGATCAGTCGGCTCGTGCAGTGGATCGCAAAGGGCAAGCTGGTCGAGGACCTGGAGACTCAGATGATGGCGGCCGAGGCGCGGCGCGAGCATCTCCGCCAGGAGCTTGCCACGGCCCGTGCAGCCGAACCGCCGACGGGCATTGCCGTGCTGCCGGCAGCGGTGCGCAAGATCGTGTCAGACTTGCGGGGAATGCTGAAGGTCGGGCAGGTCGAGAAGGTGAAGAGCGCGCTCTGGCGCCTTGTGGACCGAATAGAGGTCCACGAGGTGCCAAGGCCTGGGCAGAAGCGACCGGGGGCGCGGCTAGTGCTGCGAGGCAGTCTGGCGGGTGTGCTGCAGCTCGTCAGCGGCAAAGTCAAGAGAGTTGGTAGCCCCGGCGGGATTCGAACCCGCGATCTCGTGGCTGAGAACCACGCATCCTAGTCCACTAGACGACGGGGCCGTGTTGTGCTCCGGCCGACACCGGGGGCCGCAGCTCCGAGTTTTTCAGAGCGCTGGTGGCTGCGGGGCTAGGGCTCGAACCTAGAACCTCCTGATCCAGAGTCAGGCGTGCTGCCAGTTGCACCACCCCGCAACACCCGGCAGGCTGAGTTTACCAAAAGGCCTGTTGCCCTGTCAACGCAGTCTACTGGGCCCTGTCTACTGGGCCCGATAGACCGTGTCTCCCGGCCGGACTTTCTCCTCCACCTTGATCCCAATGGAGTCGCCCGGGTTCGCCTGTGGTACGCTCTCGTGCTCGATCTGCATGGAGTTGACAGTGAGCACAAGATCGGTGGTGTGGCCCTTGATGTGGATCTGCTCGCCGACGGACAGGGTGTCAGACAGATCGAGGGCCATCACGCCGATCTTGCCGAAGTAGTGGGTGACCTGGCCGATCGGCTTCTCCTGAGGCTTTGCGTCTTGCTCGGTCATCGCCGCACCTCCTGTGAAGACAGAAAACATAGAAAAGGATTCGACTCCCTGGGCAGGCTTGCCTGCTGGGTGGGGAGGGAAGTATGTGAATCTTCTCGCCAAGGACGCCGGCAGGGCTGATCTGGTAGAATTGAGCGGCAGATCGGGGGTGGGCAGTTCCCGGGAGGTGTGGAGATGGCCGAGGGGCAGAGGATTGTGCTGGCATGGGCGATTGTGTGGGCGGCGGTGCTGTGGGGGTATGTGTGGAAGTGCATGGCCTTCTGGATGGCGGCGCGCCGAGGGCAGCTCGGGTGGTTTGTGGTGTTGGCAGTGGCGCCCCCGGTGTTCGGCGCGCTGGAGATGATATATGTCTTCTTGGTGGCGCCGCGGCATCCAGAGTCTGGGGGATCGATGTGGCCGGGCGCGGGGTGAGGCTGGCGGGCGCGCCGGATTCGGGGAGTTCAAGCTGTACGCGCCCGTGCGCCAGCGCGGCGGGTGTCTGAGACAGCGCGGCGCTCGTGATGGGCTGGGCCGGAGTGCGGACGCTCTGCGCCAACCCTCGCCGAGCGAGATGGAGTAGTCTGATTGCATGTGAGGGCCGGCCTACAGGCCGGCCCGCTCTCTTCAGATCGGAAGAGCACACGTCTGAACTCCAGTCACACGCTAGAGAATCTCG
>DAOVEW010000001.1 GCA_030668755.1 Bacillota bacterium
ATCCTGTACGAAGCGGTGTGTGGCATCGCGGTCGGCTATGTCGAACTCCGCGATGTCGGCGGCGATCGCGCTCCATCCCGCCTCGACCAGGACGGGACAGAGATCGGAGCCGAGCATGCCCCCGGCTCCGGTCACCAAGACGCGGCCTTTGTCCCTCGCCATGCGCATGTCCGGGCACCTCGTATCAGAAGTCGGCTTGCCGTGTACGTCCCGCCGGCTGCTCAGTTCGCCGCGGTGCCCGCTCGATCATCCTCGCGCCTATCACGGAGCCGGCGTCTTCCCCTTCCGATCCCTGTCCGAGGCGACGTCGCCGCGGAGGAGCGTGACGCGAAGCGCGCTATACTGCCCCGGCAGGTGCTGCCAGTTGGGGTGCCACATCGGTTCCCACAGCGGTTGTCGGGAACGGCAGGGGGTGTCTGCCGCCCTACGGCCCCAGGAACGCCCTCGCGAGGAAGGCCGCCATCTGCCCGCGGAGGACAGAGTCAGCCGGGCAGTAGTTCGACTCATCGCAGCCCAGGGTGACGCCGGTGTCGTAGAGTGCCTGAATGTGGAACCAGGCCCAGAAGGCGCCGTTGCACGTGTCCTCGCCTGTGGCGGGGACGTCGTCGAACGCGTAGGCCCACGTGCTGGGCTCGACCGGGTCGTAGCCCCAACACGCTATGTCGTCGCACGGGTTGGAGCATTCCAGCCCGAGGGCCCTGACCAGGAACACCGCCATCTGGTCGCGGCGCACGTCTTGATCGGGGCCGTATTCCGTTGGCGAGATGCCCTCTGTGACGCCGACCTCATACAGCCGCTGGATGTGGTACCAGGCCCAATGCGGGCCTTCACCGCCGAGCCAGCCGCTGGGCGGCACGTCCGCGAAGTCTACAGCCCAGGTGTCGGGGTTCTCAGGGTCGTAGCCATAGGCGTCGAGCCAGGACTGGGGGTCAGCCGGGCTCGTGGGTTCATCGCCCAGAGCGCGAACGAGGAAGACCGCCATCTGGTCTCGCGTGACCGGATACTCTGGGTGGTACTTCTGGTCAGGGTAGCCTGCAGCGATGCCGGCCCTGTAACAGTCCCCGATCTCCTCGTAGAACTGATGGTCGCAGCCGATATCATCAAAGATGACGCCGGATAGAAAGGTGACGCCAACGTCCATGTTGGCATCCACCTCGATAGTGACCGGATTCTCCGTGCCGGTCAGATCGCCCGTCCACTCCTCAAAGTCCCAGCACTCGTCGCCGACGGCCTCCAAAGTGACGCTCTCGCCGATGGAGAACTCGCCCGACCACGGCAAAGCGTGAGTCACGCTGTTCACGGTCACCCGCCCATTGGCGCCGCTGAGGCTTAGGGTAACCGTCGATCTGTCGCGCAGGAAGATGTCCGAAACATCGTTCGTGTCGTCCGGCACGAGCGTGGTGGCCTCGGAGTCGAAGACGAGGCGGCTCCCGTCGTCGCTGATCGACGGCATGTAGCAGTCCGCGTCGGCCTGCGAACCATCGGTGCTTACGCTTTCTCTTTCCGTCGCTCCGGTGACCCGATCATGCACGAAGATGTCTCGAACGTCGTTCGTGTCCTCCGACATAAGGTTGGAGGCGGTAGACTCGAAGACGACGTAGCGTCCATCGGAGCTCACGTAAGGGAACTCACTGTTCCAGTCCCCGGGCGTCCCGCCTTCGGCGATGCTCACGAGTTCGGTCTCGTTCGTCTGGCGGTCACGCAGGTATGCCTGGATCCACCCGCCCGTATCAGCGGATACCAGATTCGTCGCGAGCGAACTGAAAACGACGTAGCGTCCATCAGCGCTGATGGACGCAACATAGCTCTCGTCATCGCCCTCAGTGCCGTCGGTGTGCACGCTCACGCGGGTGGTCTCTCCTGCCTGGATGTCCCGCACAAAGATGTCCGCCCACCCATTGAGATCGCCGGCGACGAGATTGCCGGCCTCGGAAGTGAAGGCAACATACTGCCCGTTGGCGCTGATGCAGCCCCAGTCGCTGTTGCCCTGCCCCTGGGCTCCCCCAGTGGCGATGCTGACCCGGGTCGTCGCCGGTGTATCCAGATCTCGCAGGAAGATATCAATGAAACCGTTTGTGTCACCGGCGACCAAGTTATCGGCCGCTGACTCGAAGGCTACGTATCTCCCGTCATCACTAACCGTGGGGAACTGGCTGTCGCCGTTCCCTTGGGTGCCGTCCGTGGCCAGGCTCACGCGCGTCGTAGTCTCGGCCTGCAGGTCGCGTAAGAACACGTCGCACGCGCTGTTCGTGTCGCCGGCCACCAGATTAGTGGCCCATGAATGAAAGACGACATATCGCCCATCTGCGCTGATCGCTGCGCCGCCGCTCTCATCATTCCCCTGCGTCCCATCGCCGGCGACGCTCACGCGGATCGTCTGCTCCGTCGCTAGAACCCGCACGAAGACGTCCGGCCAGCCGTTGGTGTCGTCGGCCACCAAGTTGGTGGCATCGGAGACGAACACGACGTAGCGCCCGTCGGCGCTGATGTACGACGGGTAGCTGTGTCCATCGCCTTGTACGCCTCCGGGACCGAGACTGACTCGCTCTGTGATCCCGGCCCGGGCCGCCGTGCCCGATAGGCAGAGGAGGAAAACACAGGTTAGTGCGCACTGGCGAGCCATCACTTTGTCGCTCCTTTGCCGGACCGTTGTAGTATGCTGAAGATAGCAGCGCACTGCATGGCGCGTATCGTACCCCTCGGCCGGAACGAGGTAACATTCTCTGGGAAGCGCTGGCTGGGTAGTGCGGGTAGTAAAGCTAGACGGTGCAAGGACTGATATCGCTTAGTTATATAGTACGGCACTTGCCTGCCGGCTCCTTCCGCGCGGCGAACTATGTGTGTCTAAATGCACAACCATGTTTCAGCGTGCTGTACGGCCCACAAGCGGACCCGGAGCGTCACGAAGGCCGGTCTAGAAGGCGGACGTGCCGCCGGACTCCTGGGCTGGAACTCAGGCATGGGGAAGCCCCTGTGCGTCGGGTGTGTCATATGCGTACCATGAGTACTAGAACGAATGGAGCGGGTGGGTCTGCCTCAGCACAGAAGAGACCCTCTGTGCGGCTCACCGATGACCAGAGAAACGGACCAGTAGAAGTGGGAAATGCCGGGCTGCGCCCGTGAGAACCATTGTCGGAGCGCCAGCGACTTCACTGCGTTTTTCTTGCTCACAGACGTTCCCCGAACATGGAAAAAATCAGTGGGAGTTGCCGGCCCCCGTTCACAGGATAG
This sequence comes from Bacillota bacterium, assembly GCA_030668755.1. Taxonomy (GTDB): domain Bacteria; phylum Armatimonadota; class Hebobacteria; order Hebobacterales; family Hebobacteraceae; genus DAOVEW01. The sequence goes on from DAOVEW010000001.1 coordinate 3,232, forward strand.
TTGCGCCTTCCGGTTGCGGCAGTGTTCTCAGCGAGGACGAAGGGCTGAGGTGGACAGTCACCTCCGTTTGTCGGCTGTCCCGCGTTTCGTCCAGCAGGCAGGCAGACACGGATGTGTTGCTGCCGCAATACGCGGGAGGGAGATGTGATGAAGCTTGTGTTCCTGCGCGCCAGCGCGCGCCCTGAGGCGGCTTCCTCTGCCGTGCCCTGGTTCGTGATCGTTGCATTGCTTCTGGGGCTCTGCAGCTCGGCGGCCGCAGCGCCGACACCATCCGCACCGCGAGACCTCGTCGCCACCGCGGTCTCGTCCACCGAGGTCCAGCTCACCTGGGCCGACCCGCCGGGCAACGAAGACTCCTACACCGTCGAGCGAAGCGCGGGCGGGAGTTCGGGTTTCCAGCCCATCGCCACAGTCGCGGGATACTCCACCTCGTATCGCGATACTGGTCTTGTTCCGGCAACCACCTACTACTACCGGGCCTTTGCCACCAATAAGAAGGGGGATTCCCCGTACTCCAACACTGCAAGTGCGACGACAGAGCCCACGGCTACAGTCCCGGCATTGCCGTCCGGCCTCACAGCGACAGCGGTCTCGTCCAGTCAGATCGGCCTCACCTGGACAGACAACTCGGACAACGAGGACGGCTTCAGGATCGACCGGAGCCTGTCCCCGAGCAGCGGCTTCGCCCAGATCGCAACCGTGGGAGCCAATGTCAGCTCCTACGCCAACACGGGCCTGTCCCCGAACACCACCTACTACTATCGCGTCCGCGCCTACAATGGGGCGGGCAACTCGGGTTACTCCAACACGGCGAGCGCCACAACGCAGAGCGCGCTGTCGCCGCCCGCACCCCCGTCGGGCCTGAGCGCCTCTGCGGTCTCGTCGAGCCAGATCGACCTCGCCTGGACTGACAACTCGAACAACGAGGGTGGGTTCAAGGTCGAGCGCAGCCTGTCGGCGAGCAGCGGCTTTGCGCAGGTCGCCACGGTGGCTGGCAATGCCACCTCTTACTCCGACGCCGGCCTGGCCCCGGACACCACCTACTACTATCGGGTGCGAGCGTACAACGCGGCGGGCAATTCCGCTTACTCGAACACGGCCGGCGCCACCACGGGCCCTGCGGCCTCGACGGTCCCCGCCGCTCCCTCGAACCTCACGGCAACCGGCGCGAGCGATCGCATCCACGTGACGTGGGTAGACAACTCCTCGAATGAGGACAACTTCGACCTCTGGCGCAAGCAGGACGGCAGCTACTGGCTGCCGCTGGTCAAGCCACCCGCCAACACCACGTCATACACGGACTGCAACGTTCTCAGTGGCGTGACCTACTCCTACGCGATACGCGCTCAGAACGAAGTCGGCTCTTCCGACTGGTCGAACTACGTCAGCGCCAGCGTGGCCGACCCGGGAACCGCGTTGCCAAGCGCTCCCAGCGGCCTATCCGCCAGCGCCGTCTCCTCGACGCAGATCAATCTCTCCTGGACCGACAATTCGGGGAACGAGGATGGGTTCAAGATTGAGCGCAGCCTCTCTGCAACCAGCGGATTCCTGCAGATCGCGGCGGTAGGAGCGAACGTCACCACGTACTCGGATACGGGGGTGGGCCCCGATACGACTCACTACTATCGGGTGCGCGCGTACAACGAGGCAGGCAGCTCGGCCTGCTCGAACACGGCCTCTGCGACGACGTCGCAGGTCGTGCCAGCGCCGCCGACCAACCTGACGGCTGCACCGGCCTCAACGAGCGAGATTGACCTCTCCTGGACCGACAACGCGGACAATGAGTCCGGGTTCAAGGTCGAGCGCAGCTTGTCTGCGACGAGCGGGTTCTCTCAGGTGGCGGTCGTGGGCGAGAATGTCACGAGTTATAGGGACACGGGCCTTAGCGCTGGCACCGCGTACTGCTATCGGGTGCGGGCCTATAATGCGGCGGGCAACTCGGCCTATTCGAACACCGCGATGACGAACACGTTCGACACTTCGCCGGCGCCACCCACGGGGCTGACGGCAACAGCCGTGTCCTCCAGCCAGATCGACCTGGCCTGGGTGGACAATGCCGATAACGAAGACAGCTTCGATATCGAGCGCAGCCTGTCGGCCGGCAGCGGTTTCGCAGTGGTTGCGAGTGTCGGGGCGAACGTCACCAGCTATCAGGACACCGGGCTCAGCGCCAGCACGACGTACTACTACCGGGTACGGGCCCGCAACTCCGCTGGGGTATCTGCCTGCTCGAATGTTGCCGATGCCACCACTGACGCCCAAGCGACAGTCCCGTTGGGCGAAGTGACGGGCGTAGTGGTGGAGGGCGGCTATGCCTATGTCACATCCAGTCAGTACGGTGTTGTGGTGGTGGATGTGCGCGACCCAGCCAACCCAAGGGGCATTGGTGCTACAGAGGTCGGCTTCGTGCCCGTACACCTGGATGGCAGGGCGGACCTGCTCGTCGCCGCCGGCGGTGCCAGCGGGATCGCGGTCCTCGAGGCCACCGACCCCTGGGCACCGACGCTCGTCGGCTCCCTCTCCGAGTGCTACGCGCTGGAGGTCGCCGTCGACGGCAGCTTCGCGTACCTGGTTGATCCGGCGGGATATGTCCGCGTCATCGATCTATACGACGCCGCAGCACCGGTGATAGTCGCCGAACTGCCAGTCGACGGCGTCCCGTACGGGATCGCAGTGGTCGACGGCTACGCTTACGTTGCGGCTGCGCAGGCGCTGCTGGTGGTTGACGTCAGCATTCCGGAGTCGCCTGAGCTTGTCGCCTCACTCTCGGTGCCCTGCCAGCGCGTGACGGCGAAGCCGGGCTTCGCCTACATCGACGAGGTCATCTACGGCGGAATCCAGGTGGTGGATGTGAGAGATCTCGCCAACCTTGAGGTGGTGGGCACTCTTTACACCAACACCCTGATAGACCGCTTCGTGGTGGTTGGCGATATGGTCTACGGCGCGAATCGGTCGCTCTGGGGCTCCAGCACCGGCCTCGCTGTCTTCGACGTCGCTGTCCCCACTGATCCGCTGCTGGCCGCGGCCCGACTCGCCGATGGCTGGGCGTGCGGCATTGCGGCAACGCAAAGCTATGCCTACCTCGCCGCCAATTACGCAGGTCTCCACGTCTTTGACGTGTCAGACCCCTACGACCCGGTTCTGGTCGGCACGGCCCAGTGACGTGAGATTGCACGCGTTGTGTCGGTCAATGACACAGCCATAGCAGACGACAGGGCGCCCGCCGGTGGCGGGCGCCCTGTTTCCTGTGTAACGCCGGTCTCGTGACCGGCCTTCCAGTCCGTGGCGCAGCGCCGACTAGCGCCTGCGGGTCCGCGGAGTAACGTCCTTAGTGTGTTTGCCCTCCGCACAGTCGGGCACCATGCCCATGCTTGCCATGCTCTTGGCCTCGTACGGATCGGCATTACCGTAGTCGAAGCCCTCCATTTCCTGCTCAGTGCCGCTCTCGTTGTAGTCGCTGATCGGTCCAAGAGCGTCACCGATCTCCGCGCTGGTGGCTTCGGGGTCACACAGCACCGCCAGAGCGTCCTCGATGATAGTCCCCGGAACCGGGCTCAGGAGACAATCATTGAACATGGCCGCCAGGACGTGCTTCGCCAAGGTCGGCCGGTTGCCGCCCTTGGCCGTCCAGAAGATGGCCTCCGCATCGTTGGCAGTGACGGGACATCCGTCCGGCTCACAGAGGTAGATCGTGCCGGCCTCGCTGCCGGTGATGCACTCAAAGGCGGCTCTCAGCGCCGCTGGGTGAGTGAACCAGTAGCCCGGCGTGCGGGTGATGCGACCGGCTGCGTTGTAGAAGGTGAACTCGTCCGGAGTTTCCACGTCACACGTCACTGTGAAGTCGTAGCAGATGACGTCGTCGATCCCGTCCATGTTCGTGTCTTCGGTGTAGCTCGGCGGGGTCTCGATGCCATTCACCTCGAGCTTGCAGAACAGGTAGATCGGGTCCATTGCCTCGCACACCCGATAGTCGCCCGGCTCGAGGTAGATCGGATCGGTGCACCCGCCAGCACCCGTGCTGTACGGCGTCTCCGGTCCGTCGGGAAGCTGCTTGAGCGTGAAGTTCCAACTCGCCACCGGGCTGACCGGGGCGGTCGGATCACACTCAGCGGACTCGACACCGTACTTGCAGATGGTCACAGGCACCTCGCAGGTGTTCTGGAAGGTGACGCTGACGTCCGGGCTGGCGTCGCAGCATTCATATTCGCCCGCGCCCGTCAGATCAACAGGAACGCCCCAGATACCCGGCAGGACCTCGGTCGCAGCCACCGGGGTAATAACTGGCGGCTCCTCGCAGTTGTCCGTGATGAGCACGTCGCCGTCCACCTTGGTGTAGGTCTTCGTGCCGACAGTCTGAGGCAGCGGCTCGGCCACCACATACTCGGCCGTGTCGAGCTCACTCCAAGTGACGCAGCCATCCGCGCCCGTCACGTCTTCCTCGACCTTCACACCGCCAGTCCAGAGCTGGAAGGTCCAACCCTCGATCGGACATGCTATCTCGTCCAGCTTGCAGACCTCGATCTCGCACGGCGGGATCTCGGTGTTGTAGAAGGTGACATTGTGGCTTTCGCCTATCGGGTCACAGCTCACGACGACATCCGCGCACCATGGCCCGGTTCCGGGCTCAGCCACTTCTCCGCCGTCCACCTCGACCTTGCAGAAGACCTCCTTGTCACCCTGCGGCAGCGCCTCGCAGATGGTGTACGTGCCGGCCTCCACCGCCGTGTAGCTCGTACACCCATCAGCGCCCGTTGGGTCGAGGTCCTCGTCTACATCAGGTCCGGTGATGTGGAAGATGAATCCCTCAACCGCGACGGGGTCCGCCGCTGGATCGCAGTCCAACAGGTTCATCTTGCAGACGGTGATGTCCACAACGCATGCGTCGTAGAACACGACCTCATGCGTCTCGTTCATCTCCTCCAGGGTCACGTTCACGGTCGCGCAGTAGACCCCAGGGTCCGGGTTCGTCGGTGTGTCCCCAGCACCGTCCACGGTCACCGAGCAGAAGACGTTCTTGCCCTGCTGCGGCAGGGCCTCGCAGATCGTGTAGTCTCCCGCCTGCTTGACGGTGATCTCCGCCCAGCCATCAGCGCCCGTGACCAGCGTCTCACTAACACCTGGTCCGGTGATGGTGAACTCGAAGCCCTCGACCGGCGTGCCTGTCACAAGCTCGTCTTCGCAGTCGGCGAGGTTGAGCTTGCGGACCTTGATCTTTGCATCCGCGGAGTTGTAGAACGCGACGGTATGTGTTTCGGCCAGTTCGTCGCATCCAACCTCTACTGTCGCACACCACGTATCAGTGTCAGTTGTAGCGGGCTGCTCGACCTCATCCACCAACACCTTGCAGAAGGTGTTCTTGTCCATGCTTGCATCGGGCTGCGGCAAGGTCTCACAGATCGTGTAGGTCGCGTCTGCCGCGACGACCTTCGAGGTCATCCCCGCCGCGTCCGTAGCCGGCAAGTCCTCATCGAGCCCGCCTCCAGTGATGTGGAAGACGAAGCCTTCGACAGGACTGCCTGTTGTGATCTCGTCAGTACAATCCTCGAGATTGTACTTGTAGACGATGATCTCGGCCTCGCACTCGTTCATGAACTGGATCACAGGACAGTCGTCCGCGCTGACCGTGACGCAGTAGAGGCCGGCGCTGGGATTGTCAGGTGCAACCGGCGTACCGTTGACGGTAACCTCGCTGAGGACGTTCAAGGCGTCTTGCGGAAGCTGCTCGCAGATCTCCAGCGTCGCATCCTGCGGCGCGAGGAACTCCACGCAGCCATCTGCGCCGGTCACGTAGGTGTCCGGCGGACCAGCGTTGACGCTAACCCTGAACTCCCAGCCCTCAACTGGGTTCTCCTGCGCGTCGAGCTTGCAGATGCGCACGGGGTTGACAAGCGGGAACGGGAGCACCACGACCTCTTCGGCGCTGTCCGCGTCCGTATCCGCGAAGCCCGTCAGTTCCACGTTGTAGTAGTCGCATTCGTCCAGTCCGAGACAATCGACGTTGCTGATCACGAACTCTACATCCGGTCCGGACCCGGCGGCGGCCGAGGCGCAGACGCCTGGCGGCCCCACCTGCGGGGGACTGAGGCCGCTCGCCGTCCACTCCCACTCGACAGTGATCTCTGGAATGCCATCGGGCGTACCGATGTCCAGGGCGATAATGTACTTGTCAGTGTAGATGCTTGTGGGTATCTCGTACCGTATCGCCTGAGTACCGAGGTAGGCAGCAGTGCCTTCGGTGTTCGTGCTCGGGTCGCCATTCCCGTCGCCGTCCCAGGCTACGCTGGCAGTGCCAAACACGGTATCATCTGTGGTTTCGCAGCTGACGTCCAGGCCGATGTAGTACTCGTGGGCCACTGCATCATAGGCCACCACCATACTGCCGATGTTGTAACCGGTGGGGTTCTGGCAGTTGGGCTGGCAAGCAAGACCAGGGAGGAAACTTGCCTCCAAGATCGGCTCATCAGTGACCCCGTCCAGGTCAGGTACCTCAAGTGCATTGCTCAGCGCACGGATGTCGCTCAGATTACCGTCCGCTGTAACAGCATGACCTGCAGCGCTCATTCCGAAGACCATCAGGAGCGCTGCCATCAGGGCTAACAGCGCCCTAGTCGGTGTTATCTTCGTCCTTTCCATACCTTACTCGCCTCCAAACAGATATCATGCTCAGGGGGCTAACTCAGAAGTCACGACAGATCCAATTGTCCCGCCGCACCTCCTTTCCTGTCGCCTCACATCGAGCGAAAAATGCAGACCGCCGGACGCTGCCCAGGACCGACACTACGCTTTTTCGGCCCCGATCAGCGCGGAACCCGGTTGCGTCGGCGGAATCGTCCAGCCGTCGCCCCAGATATTCTCCGCTTCCCACAAAGACTATCACGTGGCAGTAGAGTTTCTGCGGCACCTTCACGATGGCTTGTCCAGTCGCGCGACATGCCGGCGCTTTTCGCCACAATCGTACGTCTGCAGTCTGAATAGCAAACAGAAGTATGAGGCGCGGGCGGCCATGTGTGCGGTCGCACTTGGGATGAGATCACCCGAGAAGAGGTGGGAAGACGAACGGAGCACGTCCAGACGGTCCGCCGCCGTCGCAGAAGGGGCTCGGTACGAGGCAAAGAGCAGCGGCCGAAGCGTTCTAGAGCGGCTCTACGGCGCGCAAGCGCAGCCTGTACGTCGCGGCGGCGCGACCCATCGGAGGCCTAGATCGGCTTAGCGTAGCCTACGCTCAGCCGCCAGTCGCGGACGTCTCGCCCAAGGCCTTCCTCTCCCCACGCGTAGCCAAGCTTGAGGCTGAGGTGATCCTCGTCGCTCACCTGCCGCGCGTAGAGAAGGGTTAGGGCAGTCCGGTTGGTGAGCTCGTCTTCCCAGCAGTCGCTCTCGTGGGAGATCCGGGCTTCGAGGCGTTCCTGCTGGGAAAGCTGGCCCTGAAGTCCGATCTCGACAGTGTGCCAGTCTGACTCCAACTCGAAGGCGCCCGATTCCCTGGTTAGGCGTGCCACCGCGAGCAGCTCTTTGTGCAGTGGAGTGCCGACCTCTAGCAACGTGCGACGGACCATCTCCGGCCGCCCCTCATCCAATCCTTGTCCCGCTTCAGGGCACTGCTGGTAGAGAAGTCGCAGGTGGTAGCGGTCGGCGATCGTCCGGCGATGGGCGACCGACACCGTGTGCAGCGCATCGTCGATGCCGCCGTGTCGCTGTTTGGCGGCGACCCGAAAGCCGGCGAAGTCTATGTCTTCCCACCTGGTCTCCTCGAGCACTAGGTACTCGCGCGCGTCGCCGAACTCGTGGCGACGCGACATGTCCTTGGCCCACTTGGGCAGCCTTCCGGTGGGCATCTCGACGGCAAGGCCGGTGACGGCTCCGGCCTCCAGGCCGTCTGCCCAGAGCTGCTGCTCGGCCTCGAGTCTCACGCGTCCTATCTTGTGCTGGGCCGAGAGCTCCCGCACCCGTCGCCGCCCTTCCTGCAGCGTCGCTCGCCAGCCCACCACGGCGGCGAGAATCGTGTTCGCGGCGACCTTCGCCTCGACGCGGTAGGTTGAGTTGCCGATGACGGTGCAGCCCTCAGCCGTGCCCGCGATCCGTTCGTCGCGCTCGACCTTCAGCCTAAGACGCGACCCAACCTGTCTATCCAGGTGCATGGCCGTGACGCGCGCGACCCTGCCCTGCGGCTCGCTTCCCCGCTGATCCTGAACGCTGGCGCGGAGGTTGATCCGATCCGACCCGCTCCCCAGGTTACCCGTCAACGCCCAGTTTAGCCGCGTGACGATGCCAGCGCCGTCGCTCGCGACCACGCGTCGCTCGGCCGTCAGATTGCCCAAGCTACTGCCGCCGCCGAGCGCAGTGCTGAGCCTCAGCGCCGATTCTCGGGAATCACTCCCTTTCTCGGGCGTCAGTGCCTTCAGGGAGGCGGCCAGCTCGCTCTGGCGGGCCAGCTTCAGGACTGCGCCAACCGTCCTGATCGTCTCATCGTTCCCATCGGCCCTGGACCTGGTGGTGTAGTTGGCGTTCAGCTCCAGCCGGCGAGTCGGAGCCAGGTTCAGCCGTGCCTCTCGCTTTGCCTCCGACCTCCTGTGTTCGCCGACTCGCTGCTCACTGGTGGTCATGGCGAGACAGAGCGCGTGGCTTCGTGCCGGGCCGAACTCGGACGTGAGCTCTATGGAGCTGTTGCGCCGCTGCACGCTCGACCTCGCGAGAGCGGCGCTCCACTCCTCGGTGTGGTCGCTGAACGTGGCCTCCAACTTGCTCCCCCCACCAACGCCCAGGTTGAGGCTGTGCACCGTGTCAGTGCTCGTCAGGCCCCTCTGCTTGTCATCGGCCGCGCTATTCTGCTGCAGCTTGTGCCGCGAGGTCAGCGAACCTCTCGTCCCAATCTCCTCGTTCTCATTGACCACCACCGGACCAAAGAGAACCAGCCGCGAGCCGGGCGACACCCGTGCCTCGCTCGGCGCCGCGCCACTTGTGTCCTCGCGACCGCGGCCGACACCGACCGGAGGCGCTCTCCCCGCTGCCGAGGCGGCGACATCCGTGCTCCCGGCTTGAACAGCGTCGGCCGGTCCATGAGTACCGTATGCCCTGGTGACGCCCGAGCGGTGTCGAGTCCTAGATGAGGACCTCTTGCCATGAGGGGTCCGGGGCCAGAGAACGTCCGTCGAGCCCACCGAGCCACCGTCCAAGAGCCCGCCAGACAGGTGGAGCGATGGCATTGCGAGGCCCGGCGCAAGCGGGCGGTCGAGGGACAGATGCATCCGGCCGCTCGGAACTGCCGGGCCGCGCTGTTCGGAGCTGCGGGCCTCCTCGGGGGGCGACTCCGGGCCAGACCCGAGGGGCTCGGTGGGCGCGGCGTTCTGCGCATTGGGTGGAGTGCCGGCAGTATCGCTGCTGAGAATGAAGGCCTGGGCCGCTGCCGCCAGCCCGGGCGGCGGTTGGCGGTCCCTCGCCGGCGCAGGGGCGGCAGAAGCCGCCGTGGCCAGGCATACTGCCGCTGCGACCGCGAGCAGTCGCTTCGGAGCAGCCGTTGCCCACTCGGCTCTACGGCAACTGTAACGGTAATGCACTCCCGCCACTTCTTCACCTGCTGTCAGGCACTGCCGTCGAGGAGAACGCGGGATGGCGGCTCACGGAAGGCCCAAGTCTCTCCTGCGTGCTCCTCTCCCGCCAGCTTCGGTCCCAGTCCTCCAGATGCACCAATGCGCCCCACAGCCGAGAAACCCTGTCGCCATGTTAGACACTCTGCGACGGATTTCGCCACATCGCGCGGGAGCTCGACCTCCAGATGGTGCTTCGCAGCCATATGGCGGCAGCGATTTAGGGCGCCATGGACGAGCGTGTCGAGCGGGCTGTGCGCCCGGGGATGCTGGATAGCCATCGCCGCTGCGCAGACCCCGCTCACCGTGTCACCGAGGCTGTGGCTGCGCCGGGGCCGTCTGCGGGGCCGGCATTACGACGAGGTCACGCGTCGAAGTGGTCTGCCTGCCGTCGTCCCCTTCGGCGGTAACACGGAGTACGTTCGCGCCCTCGTCGAGGGCTACCGACAGTGAGAACGCACCGTCCCTGGAAAGCGTCACGGGCTGGCCCTCAACGAACACGCGGCAGTCCGGCTCTGCTCGTCCCGACACCACGACGGCGCCTTCCGCCAGCGTCGCGCCATCCTCCGGGCTGTCCACGGCGAGGAAAGGCCCGAGTATGGAGGCATGGGTGAGCCATTCGTCTTCTTCGGCTGGGCTGAGTGCGCGCGGAGCCGCTGCCTCAACCTGGCTTCCGACTGCCGCGCTGTGCCCGCCGGAGATCGTTATCTCCTCTCGGCCTTCTGCAGTTACGGAGACTGCGCCCTCCCACACGCTGATGCGACTTGTGCCGTCCGGCGCGACGGCCACCCTGAAGACAGTCCCACGCACCGCGGCCACTGCGGTGGGAGTCTCGACTTCGAACTTGGACTTGCCGCGCAGGGCCTTGCGAAGCCGAATCCAGAGCGTTCCCTCGTCCACTCGCAGGCGGGACTCCTCTTTGCCGGTGGAGCGATTCCGGACGGCCCGCTTGACGGTGAACGTAGTATTCGGGCCGAGCTTGATGCGGGCGCCGCCGGCCCACCGCACCCACCGCAGCTCGACCGAGGAGTCAGGACCGGTTCGCACGACATCACCGGCGCGGACCAGGCGTCCGACCTGCAAGGGGACCAGTTCTCCGCGGCCGTGGACTTGGACTCTACCCGAGCCGGTCACCAGATCCACGACGGCGACGCGCTGCACGATGGCAAACGACTTTGTGAAGAAGATCAGGAAGACGAGCAGCAGCGCGAATCCAAATATGAACAGTGTCGCAGCCTGGCGCATGGTCGTGCCTCCCGACCCAATCGGGTCTCGCAGTGAGAATAGCCTGGGAAAGGACCGACTAAACGGCCTTCTCCTCTTGGGCAGGACGCAGCGGCAGGGAGAAGTAGAACGTGGAGCCCTTAGCCCGCTCGCTTTCCACCCAGATGCGGCCGGCATGCGCCTCCACGAGAGCGCGCACCAAGTAGAGACCGAGGCCGGTGCCGCGTATGCCCTTAATCGCATCCCGATCGATGCGCTGATAGGGCTGGAAGAGGCGGGCCTGCTCCTCCGGTCCCATTCCTATGCCCTGGTCTCGCACGTAGATGACGCACTCCTCGTTCTGCCCGTATGCTCCGACGACGATGTCGCCTCCCTTCGGCGAGTACTTGATGGCGTTAGACACGAGGTTGGTAACGATCTGCTGCACCTTGTCGGAGTCGGCCACCACTCGCACGCCGCCATCGGGAAACTCAAAGCGGAAGGTGTGGGCCGTTGTCGTCACCGACTGGAAGCGGACGACGTGTCGGGAGAGCTGCTCCACATCTACGTCGGTGTAGCTCATGGGCAAGGGCCGCCCCGCCTCCATGCGAGACATATCCAGCAAGTCGTTGATCATCACCAGGAGGCGGTTTGACTCTTGCTGTATGATGGTGAGAAACTCGCCGCGCTCCTCCTCGTCCACAGCGCCAGACGTGTCCTCCAACGTCTGGGCAAAGCCCATGATGGAAGTAAGTGGAGTCCGCAGCTCGTGGGAGACAACTGAGACGAACTCGGTCTTCATCTCGGAGAGCTCTTCAAGAAGGGTGACGTCGCTGACAACGGTGATGGCCCCCGTCCGAGTTCCCTCCGGCCGAGAGAGCCGGACAGTCCGCGGCGAGAGAGTCATTCGGCGCGGCTCCCGCAACTGAATACGAGGGATGCGCGTCGTGGTGGGAGGGTCGTCCTCGAGCTGCTCGAGAAGGGGCGGGTGAGGCAACACCTCGGCCGCAGGACGCCCCTCGACTTGCTGCAGTTCAACACCGAACATGTTGGCGGCGGCTGGGTTCATGAACATGACCCGACGCTGCGCGTCGGTCAGGATCACGCCGTCCGCCATGTTGGAGACGATGGCGGAGATGCGGTCCCGTTCCTGTTTCAGCTCTTGGTAGGCAGCGAGCAGCTTGCGGTTCGCGATCTCGACCCTGCCCTGCAGCTTCTCGTACAGCGCGACGTTCTCCAGCGCCACCGCCGCCTCAGTCGCGAGGGCCTCCAACATGGGGAGATGACGCGGCTCGAAAGGGCTCTCTCCCACGCAGCGCACCGCCTCAATGACACCCATAATCTGCCCCCGATGGGACATCGGGGCGTAGACGACCGAGCCCACCGCGAACCCCACCGACCGGGCCAGCTCCTCGGCGAGGTCTGTGCCCTCCCCCACCTGGTTCACCAGGTGTGTCATCCCGTGTCGCGCCACCCAACCAACGGTGCCTTCGCCGATCTCGTAAGCTACAGGCATTCTCTCCGAGTGCAGGGGAAGGGAGAGCGTAAGGCGCCCGGTCTCCTCGTTGAGCAGGTAGAGGTTGCTCTGGAGCGCCTCCATGGCGTCGTGGATCTGGGAGCGGATCTCCCGGAAGAGATCTTCCCGACGACGCGCGGAACCGATCACGCGCGTCGCAAGTGCAAGAGCCTCCACCCCTGCTCTGACCTGGAGGGCATCTCGCTCGGACTCGCGATAGCGCAGGGCAACGGTCGCCGTGTAACCTGCTATGGCCGCGAGGCCCGGAGCCGCCGATCCCAACCACAGCCCCCGCCAGGAAAGCACTACAGCGGCGGCCGCCAAGCCAGCGGCGGGCAGTGCGACGGCCACCGGGCGCGCTTTCCCAGGTGACCAGACGGCCGCCGCGAGACACGCTAGCAGCCCGAAGAGGATGGCGAACGCGAGCCGCGCCGCGCCCCCTGCAGGACGCAGAAACGATCCCTGGAGAAGTCCGTTTAGAGCGTGCGCGTTGATCTCAACGCCCAGAGCACCCGCGGTCAGGGGGGTCGGGTGGATGTCGGCCATGCCGGTGGCGCCGAAGCCAACGAGGACTATCTTGTCCTGGAAAGCCGCCACGGGCACATCGCGCGAGAGCACCGACTCATACCCGTAGCGATCGAATCCGCGGCGGTTGTCTGTTGGCGGCTTATAGCTGATCCAGCTCTCGCCTGTCTCGTCGATCGGCACCCGGTAGGAGCCGAAGGCAATAGCCTCGCCCAGCGCCACAGTCACCGGCTCCTGCTCTGGGTTGACGAACGCATTGAGGACCACGCCCAGGAGAGAGATGTAAGGTACTCCGTCGTGCTCGATCACGAGGGGCAGGCGCCTAACGCAGCCGTCGAGTTCTGGGAACACGTTCACATGACCGACGCCAGCGGCGTGTGTGCTCAGCGCGGGGATGGGCGGCATCAGGCCCGAAAAGCGCTTTCCTCGCCACTGCGGCTCACCTGTGTATTCGCCTTTCAGCCACGGGATGCGCTCTGCGGCTTCGCGCCGGGTCGGCTCCGCCAGGGGCGTGAAGAAGCCGGCCAGGTAGACGTTGCCGGATTCGCCTATCTCTGCGGCGAAGCCCGCGTCATGATCGGGACGGCCGTGGTCCGGGAAGAGCAGATCGAAGACGACGGCCGCCGGACGGTAGTGCTTGCGAAGT
>DAOVEW010000342.1 GCA_030668755.1 Bacillota bacterium
TTCCTGGCCCGGGACCGACTGGGCCACTCGCCGCTCTACCACGGGCGCCCAGATGGGAAGCTGCGCTTCGCTTCCGAGTTCAAGGCGCTGCTCAAGTGGGGAACGGACATCACGGAGTTCCCGCCGGGCCATTACTACCAGCCCGGCGAGGGTCTGGTGCGCCACGCGCGCATTGAGGAGCAGACGCCTCTGGATCTGTCCGAGCACGAGATTGCAAAGGAGCTGCGCGGGCGACTTGTGAGGGCGGTGCAGAAGCGTGTGTGCGACGGCGAGGTGGGCGCTTGGCTGTCCGGTGGGATCGACTCGGGAACACTCACTGCGCTGGCTCGCCGGCAGCTTCCGCGGCTGAAGACGTTCGCCGCGGGGGTGGCGGGGGCGCCGGATCTGGAATACGCACGCGCGGTGGCGGAGTTCGTGGACACGGAGCACTACGAGCGGTTCTGCACGCTTCGGGAGATGCTGGCCGTGCTGCCCTCCGTGATTTACTATCTCGAGTCGTTCGACGCGCTCCTGGTGCGGTCAAGCATCACCAACTTCCTGGTCGGACGGCTGGCCTCGGAGCACGTTCCCGCGGTTCTCTCGGGCGAGGGCGGCGATGAGCTCTTCGCAGGATACGCGCGGCTGCAGGAGCTGGAACCGGAGGAGATTCCGCACGAGCTGGTGGACATCACGCGGCGACTGCACAACACGGCGCTGCAGCGGGTGGATCGGTGTTCGGCGAGCCACGGCTTGGTGGCGAGAACCGCTTTCCTCGATCGGGAGGTCGTGGACTATGCGCTTCGGATCCCGGCCGAGATGAAGCTGCGCGAGAACGGCTCCATCGTGGAGAAGTGGATACTGCGGGAGACCGTCTCGGACTTGCTCCCGGATGAAGTCATCAATCGAACGAAGTCGAAGTTCTGGGAAGGAGCGGGCGTGGGCGAGCAGCTTGCCGTCCATGCCGAGGAGAGCATTCCGGACGAGGAGTTCGCGAAGGAACGCACGATCGAGGACGGCCCCACGCTGAACACGAAGGAAGAACTGCTCTACTACCGCATGTTCCGGGATGTGTTCGGCAGCGAGGTGGGCGCTGGGCTGGTGGGAAGGACAAAAGGGGCCCCTTCAGCGAAGTAGGCTTTCGGCTGTGAACTGTGCGATGAAGCGGCGACATGATGGTAAGGAAGCAGGAGCTGAAATAGCGGTAGACGTCCGGGCGGGTCAGCGTCTGGAGTTGACCCGGCGGGAGTTCTTCAGGGAGGGCGCGCGAGCTCTGGCGATGGGCTGTCTGGCTCCGAGCGCTCTCTCGCTATTGGCGGGCTGTGCGCGGCCTGCGGGCCGTCGCGGCGGTCTGCATCCTGAGCTCGTGAAGGGGGCGATTCGGGTCGCGCTGGACGCGGAGGTGCATACGCTGGACCCGGCCATGCACCGGTCGCGTACGGTCGAGGCGGTGGTGCGGAACATCTGCGACGGGCTCGTCGCGCGGGACGCAGAGATGCGGTATGTGCCGCAGCTCGCAGAGTCCTGGCAGCTGGAGGGCGAGACGCGTTGGGTGTTCAGGTTGCGGGAGGGCGTGCGGTTTCACAACGGGGACCCATTCACGGCCGAAGATGTGAAGTTCACGATCGATCGAATCATCGGCGCAATACCGGGTCTGGAGCCGTCTCCGAGAAAGGACTTGCTGGGTCCTGTCGCGGGCTGCGAGGTGATGGACGAGCAGACGGTCGCGGTGGTCACCGATGGACCTTACCCTATCCTGCAGAAGAAGCTTGTCTTCCAGGAGGTGTGTCCGAAGGGGTACTTCGAGAAGGTGGGGCCCGACGAGTTCGCGAAGAAACCGGTCGGCACAGGGCCCTTCCGCCTGGTGGAATGGCGGCCGGGTGAGCGGGTCGTGCTGGAGCGCTTCGAGGAATACTACGGCGGCTCCCCCGAGATTCCGCCGGTAGGCGCGGCTCCACTGGCAGGGGTCATCTTCCGGCCTCTCGAGGAGACGGCGACGCGGCTAGCCTCGCTGGAGGCGCGGGAGATTGAGGTGGCGGTGAACATTCCTCCCGACCAAGCGAAGAGGATTGAGGAGCTGCCGCGGGCGCGGGTCTCGGTGGCCCAGGGAACGCGGACGCACTTCGTTGGACTCAACTGCAAGCGGAAGCCGTTCTCCGACCGGCGAGTGCGGGAGGCCATGCGGCATGCGGTCGATCCGGAGCCCATTATCGAGCGCTTTCTCCTCGGGCGCGCGCGCGCGCTGCCGGGCCTGCTGGTGCCGATGGCCTTTGGATATGATGGGTCGCTGCCGGAACCCAGGCAAGACGTCGGGCGCGCAAAGGCGCTGCTGAAGCGGGCCGGGTATGCGAGCGGCCTCGATGTGACGTTGGACTGCGAGGCAACCGACAAGCGGATCGCGGAGGCGGTTGCGGGCACGATGCGGGCCGCCGGCGTGCGGGCGGAGGTCCGGGTGTGGAAGAAGGACAATCTGCTGAACCAGATGCGACGTCAGGAGCGAGACATGTTCCTGACCTCGTGGGGGAACTCCAGCCTAGACCCGTCGGGCATCCTCCCCGTACTCCTGCGGTCTGACGGGTACTCGAACTTCTTCGGGTACCGGAACGCGGAGGTGGACCGCCTGCTGGCCGAGGCCGATCGGGCCATGGACTCCGAGACGCGCGCCGAGAGGTACGTGCAGGTCCAGCGGATTCTGCACGAGGACATCCCCACGTGCTTCCAGTTTGCGCTGGAGGAGCTCTACGGATTGTCCGCGCGGGTTGAGAACTTCGAGGTCAGACCCGACGGCATGCTTCCGATGCACGACGTTTCGCTTGCGGCCGAAGGCTGAGGGACCGACGCCGTGTGGGGGCGCTTCTTTGGGCAGCGGCTGCTCCAGCTCATCCCCGTGCTGTTGGGGGTGAGCTTCATCGTGTTCCTGA
>DAOVEW010000281.1 GCA_030668755.1 Bacillota bacterium
TCCCCTTATCATCTCCGCCAGCACCGCGATCTTCCGACGCGAGGACGGGATGAAGCTCTGCCCCGAGTACCCCGGATTCACCGACAGCACCAACACGTAGTCAACATCTTCCAGCACCCACTGGACCGTCTCGAGCGGCAGCGCTGGATTGACCGCGATGCCTGGCGAGGCGCCGAGCTCTCGAATGTGCGTCAGCGAACGCTGCAAGTGCCCCTCCGACTCCGGGTGGATCGCCACCCGGTCCGCGCCCGCCTCGATCACCTGCGGTGCGATGACGTCCGGCTTCGTGACCATCAGGTGTACATCGAACGGCAGCTCTGTCAGCGGCCGCAGCCCTGCCACCATATCCCGCCCAAAGGTGATGTTTGGTACGAAGTTGCCGTCCATCACATCGAAGTGAAGGCCGTCAACTCCGCCCTCGACCACCGCGCGGACATCCCCCTCCAGGTTTCTGTAATCCGCCGCCATCACCGAGGCGAACAAGCGGCACTTGGACATCGCTACCTCCTGCCCACTAAACCGCGGCACGGGTCAGCAAGGCCGCGGCCTCTGCTTCGCGAGCCATCTTCTTCTTCACTTGCTGAGGAATGGCTGAACCTTCGACACGCCCGCGAGGCCGTCCTGCCCGACCCCGCGCGAGGCAATCGGCGGCTCACGCGCGCTTGTCCTCTGCCCGCGCCATCTGCGCAGCAAGCTCTATCGCCTCAACCATGCTGGTAGGATCGGCGAGGCCCTTTCCGGCGATGTCGAAGGCGGTGCCGTGATCCACCGAGGTGCGAAGGATCGGCAGCCCGAGAGTCACGTTAACCCCCGCAGACTTCAGCCCGCCGCCGGACCGGGCCGCAAAGCCCACCGTCTTGACGGCGATGTGTCCGTGGTCGTGGAGCATCGCCACCACCCCGTCGAACTCCCCCGCCCGGTGTCGCGCGAAGACGCTGTCTGGCGGCAGCGGCCCGGCCGCGTCGATGCCATCCTCGCAGGCCTGTGCCACCGCCGGCGCAATCGCCCGCTGCTCCTCATCGCCGAACAGCCCACCCTCTCCGGCATGTGGGTTCAGCCCACCGACGGCGATTCGGGGCTGCGGGAGCCCCATCCGCCGCAGGGCCTCATACGTCAGCCGGATGACCGACTCGACTCGCTGCCGCGTGATCCGCTCGCAGGCCTCGCGCACCGACACGTGCGTCGTCACGTGCGATACCCGCATTTCCCCATGCACCAACATCATTGCCACCTCTCGCACCCCGCACAGCGATGCCAGCATCTCTGTGTGCCCGGGATGCGGAACCCCTGCCAGGCCGATGGCCTCCTTGTTGATCGGCGCTGTGACGACGCCGGCCACCATCCCCGCCTTCGCCATCCCGGCAGCCGTCTCGATGTACGCCGCCGCGGCACGACCCGCCCCAGCGCTCACCTGTCCGACCCGAATCTGCTCTGGAGCGGCGTTCGCGAGGTCGAGCAAACACACCCGCCTCAGATGTCTCCGAGCCTCCAGCACATCGGCCACTACCTTCGCCCTGAAGGACCTCCCCACGGCTGCTGCCGCGCGCTCCAGAGTGCGCAGGTCGCCGATGACGAGCGGCCGGCAGGCTTGACGCGCCCGGCGGCGCGCGAGCGCCGCGACGACGACCTCGGGCCCTATGCCCGCCGGGTCTCCCATGGTGATCGCCAGCAGAGGTCTGTGCTCGAGGGTCATTGCTCTCCTCCGGCGCGCGAACTCAGATATCCGAGAAGCGCGACCACGGCCGATTCATCTCCCGCCGCACCGGGCTTCAGGACCACGGGACGGCCCGTGAAGTGACCTCCAACCACCAATCCGGCCGCAGTTCCCGGCAAGGGCTCATCATCCACGTCTATTGCATCGGCGTGCAAGGCCGCAAGGACAGCGACGGCCGTACCGCCGCCGCCCACGAGAAGGCCGAGGGGGTCGGCCTGCTTGACCAGGACGAACGCCAGATGGGCCAGGTGTTCGACGACGAGGTCCACCGCGCGCTCGACGCGCGGCAGCGGGCCGGCCGCATAAACCACTGTGGTCCGCCCCGCTCGCAGTTCATCTCGCGCGCGAGCTATCGCCTCGCCGAGTTCCGGGACCGGCTCATGCGCGTGGGAGAGGTTCTCGCACGGCAGCGCCACCGTGGCGAACCCGGGCTCCTGCTGTGCGCGGCCAACCTGCTCGACCAGACGCCGGCTCGAGCTCGCGAGGACAGCCACCACAGGACGGCCCTGCGCGCCGGCCCACTGCGGCGGCGCCGCCGGCCCGAAGAGCCTCCCGGCGACGGCCCGCGCCAGCCCCGCCGACCCGGCCAGCACCGGGCGCGGCGACAGCGACAACCCAGCGTCTGCAATCAGCGCCAGATCGTCCTCAGTCTCTGCGTCCACGACCAAGACATCGCAGTCGCGCAGCCGGCTCACTATCCGCGTCGCCCCGGCCCGGGCCTCTGGCAATGGACAGTTTCCCAGTCTGATATCTGGGCGCTGCGAACCAATCAGCCGAGCGATGCTGGACTCGCCCACCGGAGCTTCGGGGTCGGCGGCCATCTCGGTCTCAGCGACGGGAATCCCGTCTATGAGAGCTACTCCCGAGATCGTAGTTCGGCCCCGCGCCGGGAACGCGGGGGCGAACAGGACCGGCCGCCCCACGGCCGCTCGCACCCCTGCGAGCTCGGCCCCGACGTTCCCGCGCAAGTTAGAATCAGTCTTCTTGTATATGAGAGAAGCGCCAGCCTGTATCAGCTGGCGTGCGCTCTCCGCGGCCAGCTCGCAGGCCCGCTCTGGCGAGCACGCCCGCGACTCGGTCGTCACCGCGAATGCCGGGGCAGGAACTGTGCATCGCGGCTGCAGATCGAGAGAGACCGGAACGGCGCCCCGACGCCCAGCGAACGCGGCGGCCGTGTCGGCCGCTCCGGTCAGGTCATCGGCCGTTATCCCCACGAGATCGGGCAGCACTGTGCAGTCGGACTTCGGCGTGCCAGCGGCTTCGCCCTGCGGCAGGAGTGGGCCGGCGGGGCGACGAACTGTGGCTCACCGGCCGGGGAGGTGGGAAACCGTGTCCGAGGCGATGAAGGTTCTCTACAGAGTTCAGCAGGGCGACACCGAGATCGCCGGACGAGAGACAGCGCTGGCGGGGCTGGACGATGGGGCCGAGCTGGCCGACGAGTTGGCCGCCGCTGAGGCCGACCTGGCCCGGCTGCAAGAGGAGCATCGGGCCACCGATAAAGACAACTTGGACTGCGAGCTGGAGCTGAAGGCTCTGGAGGAGAAGAAGGCGCGGTTTGACAGGCAGCTCAACGCCGGCACGGTGCGCAACC
>DAOVEW010000057.1 GCA_030668755.1 Bacillota bacterium
GAGGTCCAACACGACGACATCGGCGGAGGCGGCGGCTGTCCGGAAGGCGTCGAGCAAGCGCGGCTCGTCCGTCGTTCGGCCGTAGGGGACGGAGGCGTCTCGGCGCGCCAGGCGCGCGCCGACCGCGCCGCGCTCGACCAAGCCCTGCCCGTCCATCGCGATGGCGGCGGCCTCCCGATGGACTGATCGCACAGTGTCCGCGTTTCCGACACAGGCGACGTGGAGACCGGATCGCCGGAGCGTCCCGCCGAGCAGGCCGAGCTGGAGGGGATAGAGGGCATTAAGGTTGGCGCGGAGGAGCTCTCCGATGCCGAGGTGGACGATCGCGTTGTCGCCGGTCGGCCATCCGGTGTAGGAGCGGAAGAGGCGGGCGGCTCTGGCGCCCTGCCGCGCCTCGGCGGCATCGAAGGCGTAGCCTTCGATGCTTGCCTCTGCATCCAAGGCTCTGACAGAACAGGCGCGCGAGCCCGCGCCGATGGTAAGGTATCCGCCGCCGTATCCGCGTGCGGTGCGCACGCACATCATTCCCACCGCGCCGGTCTGTGCGAGGTCCCGGATGACGGGGGCTTCGACGTCCTCGTCGAGGAGGTCGTGCCAGGTTACGT
The DNA here is from genome assembly GCA_030668755.1 of Bacillota bacterium. Classification (GTDB taxonomy): domain Bacteria; phylum Armatimonadota; class Hebobacteria; order Hebobacterales; family Hebobacteraceae; genus DAOVEW01. Next base: position 606 of record DAOVEW010000057.1, read on the forward strand.
AGTCAACGACGGCGACGAGGAGTTTCCTCTCGGCCGCCCAGGTCTGAGAGCTCAGGCTACTGAGGGCCAGCAACACGCAGAGAGCGGCCGTCGAGATGCGAGTCATGGCCGGTCACCCCCGGTCTCTATTTCCTCGCGCAAGAGGTCGGCGTAGACGACCTTAGTCCGCTGCAACATCTGCTGTACGTCGAAGTGTGCGGCGGCGCGGCGGCGGCCGCGCTCGCCTAGGTCGCGGGCGCGATCGGGAGATGCGAGCAGCTCCTCGATTGCGCTCGCAAGCGCGCCTGGGTCGCCGGGTTCAACGAGAATTCCAGTCTCGGCGTCGGCGACGACCTCGGGAACACCGCCGACGGAGGTCGCAACCACCGGCTTGCCGAGTGACATGGCCTCCATGGCGGCGAGGGAGGATCCTTCGGAGGTCGAGGCCACGACGAGCATGTCGAGGGCGGCGGTGAGGTCCCGCGGGCAGTCCACTTCTCCGAGGAGGTGAAGCCGATCTTGGAGCGCGAGCTCTCGGCGAAGGGCCAGGGCCTCTTCCTTGAGCGGGCCCTCGCCAGCGAGCACGAAGTGGGCACTGGGGAATCCGTCGGCGGCTGTGCGAGCGGCCCGTATGAAGTCGGCGATGCCCTTCTGGGGGGCAAGCCGCGCGAGCATCCCGACGAGCGGGGCATCCACCGGGAGGGCGAGGTCCTTGCGCGTCTCGTCGGGCTGGCGCGCTGGACTCGCGTGGGTATCCACGCCGTTGGGAATGGTGACGCACTTGTCGGCGACCTCGGGCCGGACCGCGATGAGGTCGCGGCGCAGCGCTTCCGAGACGGTGATGATGCGGCTCGCGCGGCGGCAGGTACGCGCCATGGCCCAGCGATGCTGTCGGCTGTGCGGCTGCATCCCGTCGGCATCGGGCGGGTAGTTGTGAACCGTCGCCACCATGCGGCCGGTGGGGACCAGAGGCATAGCGAGGGCCCCGACGATGCCGGCAGCGAAGGAATGCGTATGGACGATCTGGGCCCGGAGGTCGGAGCCGGCGCGAGCGACCTGGACGGCCGCCAGCGCCGCGCGGGGCGGCCCCCCGCGGGAGGAGATGGCAATCCCGCAGACCGGCAGGTTTCTGTCTCCGACCGCGCGCGCCACCGGCCCTTCGGGGTCACAGGCGACGCCGACTGCGTAGTTGCTGCGGCAGAGATCGGCGAGCAAGGTGATGACGTGCTGCGCGAGCCCGCCCCGGGCCTCGGGGCAGACCAGCAGCACCCTCGCGGGATGCGGGGAGGCTTCGTTGATCGCAGGTGCGACCGCTTCCACGGACTCCCCCGCCCTAGCTGCGTTCGCTCGTCACCTCAGCGTCGTACTCGGCGATCTCCCGCCTCCAGGCGGCCGCTATCGGCACCTGCGACCGCGCGCAGTGATAGTCCCACACCGCCCCGAACGGAAGGGCCTTGAACTCCTCGAAGAGCGCCAGGCGACCAAATGCGTCGCCCGCCTCCTCAATCTCCTTCAGGCGTTCGTTGGGCTGAAGCAGGGCCAGCAGCAGCGCCTGCAAGACGGCCCTCGCTCCAATCACCCAGCCGCCGACCCGGTTGAGGCTGGCATCGAAGAAGTCCAGCGCAAGATGGACACGGTCGAGCGCGCCGCCCCGGACTATCTCCTCCATGAGCGCCCTGACGTCGTCACTTAATATAACCACATGATCGCTGTCCCATCGCACGCCGCGGCTTAGGTGGAGCAGTACCTCCTCGGAGAATGTGAGGATCGCGGATACCTTGTCGGCGATGGACTCAGTGGGATGGAAGTGGCCGAGGTCGAGACAGACGAGCTTGCCATGCTCTAGGGCATAGGCGAGGTAGAACTCGTGCGAGCCGACGACAAAGGACTCGCTGCCGATCCCGAAGAGCTTGCTTTCGAGGGCATCCTTCATCTCATTGGGCGGGTAGTCGGTCGCGTAGATCTCGTCGAGGGCGTCTCTCAGCAGGCGGCGGTGGCCCCACCGGTCGACCGGGGTGTCCTTCGAGCCATCGGGGATCCAGAGGTTATGCAGGCAGGGGCTTTCGAGCTCCCGGCCCATGAAGGCGCCGACGGCACGGCAGCGCTCGACGTGCTCGATCCAGAACGCGCGGACGGCGTCGTCTTTGCTGCTGAGGGTGAAGCCCGAGTCGGCCTTCGGATGCGAGAAGCAGGTGGCGTTGAAGTCGAGCTTGAGGCCGCGGTCGCGCGCCCACTGCACCCACCCGCGGTAGTGATCCGCCTCGATCTCATCGCGGTCCACTCGCCGGCCTCCGAACTCCCCGTAGCTCGCGTGCAGGTTGAGCCGGTGTCGGCCCGGGATGAGGGAGAACGCCTTGTCGAGATCGCAGCGCAGCTCCTCGACGGCCCGCGCTTTTCCCGGGTGCCCGCCGGTGACCTGTATGCCGCCGGCGGCGAGGTGGGCGTCGGGCCGCTCGAATCCGCCGATGTCATCGCCCTGCCAGCAGTGCAAGGAGAGGGGGACGCGCTCGAGCCTGCTCAGCGCGCGCTCGGTGTCCACGCCGATGTCGCCGTAGCGCTCGCGTGCCAGCCGATAAGCTTTCTCGATCTCGCCTGTCCCCACGCTCAGCACCTCCTATTGGTTTACGGCCCCCTCGTGGAGCTCCTGGAACCGCGCGTACGCAGCGTCCCAGTCGCCTGTCTGGTCCGGCTCGTGCTCCCTGACCGGGAAAGATTCTCTGACGACGACGCGGATGTCGGCGAGGGAGGCGATGTCGCCCAGCGCGAGCGCCTGTACGAGCAGGTTGCCAACGGCCGTCGCCTCAGTCGGGCCGGCGATCACGGGGATTCCGACGGCATCGGCAGTGAGCTGGCAGAGCAGTTCGCTGCGGGCTCCTCCGCCGAAGACGTGGAGCCGGTTCACCGGGTGTGGGTACACCTGCCGGACCTGATCGAGAACCAGACGGTATTTGAGGGCGAGGCTCTCGAAGATGCACCTGGTGAAGTGGGCCGGGGTCTCGGGCTCGCGCTGGCCCGTCCGACGGCAGAAGGCGCGGATGGCCTCCGGCATGTCGGGAGGGCTCAGGAAGTCCGGATGGTCGGGCTCGATGAGCGCGGCGAAGGGAGCGGCCGATTGGGCGAGCTCGGTGAGATCTCTGTAGGTGTACGAGCGCTCGCCCTGCCAGGCCTGGCGGCACTGCCGAAGGAGCCAGAGGCCCATGATGTTCTTCAGCACGCGGAAGGTGCCGCCGACGCTGCCTTCGTTGGTGAAGTTGAGGTCACGGGACCGCTCGGTGATGATCGGCTCGGCGCTCTCGACGCCCATGAGCGACCACGTTCCGGAGCTGATGTAGGCCCAGTCGCGGCCTTGAGCAGGGGCCGCGGCGACGGCGGCCGCGGTATCGTGGCTGGCGGTGGCCACCACTGGCACGCGCGCGAGGCCGGTGTCGCGGGACGCCTCGTCGTCGAGGGGGCCGATGACAGTGCCGGGCGGGACGATGTCCTGCATGATGTCGGGCGAGACTCCGAGCGCGTCGAGAAGCTCGACCTCCCAGCCTGCCTTCACCGGGTTGTAGAGCTGTGAGGTGGTTGCGAACGTGAACTCGGTCTGCTTCTCTCCGGTGAGCAGGTAGTTGAACAGGTCGGGCATGAAGAGCAAATCGGCGGCGGCGGCGAGCAACGGGGAGCCATCTCGGACCATTGCGAAGAGCTGGAAGAGGCTGTTGAGGGGAAGGAACTGGATGCCGGTGAGCTCGTAGATGCGCTCGCGCGGGACCCGCTGGAAGAACTGCGCCATCGCGCCGTCCGTGCGCGAGTCGCGGTAGGCATAGGGAAAGCCAAGGAGGGAGCCGTCGGAGGCGAGCAGGCCGAAGTCTACACCCCAGGTGTCCACGGCGATGCTCTCGGGCTGGGGCGTCACCTCGGAGGCGCAAATCGTCATCGCCCTCTTCATCTCCTGAAAGAGCTGGACTATGTCCCAATGGAGGTGGCCCCGAAGGCTGGCCATGGCGTTGGGGAACCGGTGCAGCTCTCTGATGTCGAGGCGACCGTCGCGCAGGGAGCCGAGCATTGCGCGCCCGCTCTCGGCACCGAGGTCAAAGGCGAGAAAGAGACGCGCGCCCATCACGTTCGCCTCATCGTACCATCACCTGGCCGCTGTCGGGCACGATAGTCTGTCCGGTGATAGTGCGGGCCTTGTCGGAGCAGAGAAAGGTCACGGCGTCGGCAACATCCTGTCCGGTGATCCGGCGTTTCAGCGCCGTCATGTTGACATAGTAAGGTATGACCTCGTCGGGCTTGATGCCGTGCTTCTCTGCGCACATCTTGATGTAGCCGGGGTTCCAGATCTTCGAGCCCTCGAAGACGTTTCCCGGGGCCACGGAGTTCACCCTGATGCCGTGCGGGCCGAGCTCCAGCGCCCAGCCGCGGGCCATGTGCAGCTCGCCGGCCTTCGTCGCGTTGTAGGGGGTGTTGCTCTTGCTGGCCTCCAGGCCCGACTTGGAGCTTATGTTGATGATGCTGCCGCCCATGCCTTGCTCGATCATGAGGCGGGCGGCCGCCCTCGCCATGAGGAAGTAGCCGGTGAGGTTGACGTCCAGCGCTGCCCGCCACTCCGCGAGTGGCAGGTCCACGAGGGAATGCGCGGGCGCGATGCCGGCGGCGTTGACGAGGATGTCCACTCCGCCCCAGCGGCGGCGGATGGCTCGAAGCGCCGCCTCCACGTTGCGCTCCGCCGTCACGTCGCAGACCACAACCGTCGAGGATGCTCCAGGCGCCGCTTCGCGGAGCATGTTCGCGGTCTCTGCCGCGGCCTCTCGGTCAACGTCGGCAAGCGCGACCGAGGCGCCCGCGCGGCCGAGGCCGATGGCGATGCTCCTCCCCAGGCCGCTGGCCGCTCCCGTCACGACCGCGATGCGCCCCGCCAGTTCCCCTCCTTCGGAACCGACGGCGACCTGCCGGCGATATCTCTCGCCCTCCCACCGCATTATGAACTGGCGCTCGACCTTGGGCAGGGATCTAATGCCGCCCACATCGGCGGCGTGCCCGCGGATGAGAAGCGAAGCCGTCGTCACCTCCCTAACGATGGGTATGGTGCGATCGCTGCCGGCCGCGAAGAGCCCGAGCCCCTCCACGAGGAAGGCCGCCGAGGGCCATTCGCCCCTGCGTATCTGAGCTTCGATCTTTCGGGCCACTGCGGTCGCCGCAGAGGCACTCAGCCACATTGCGGAGTTGCCCACGTAGGCCAGCTCATCCGGCGTCAGCGGCGCCGAGGAGACAAGCTGCCTGGCGTCCGGCCTGGCCATGAAACCCGCGATGGCGCGGTCAATGAAGTGTTTCACCGCGAGGCGCCGGCCGGTCGTCTCCCACAGAGCCCGGCGGATGGACGTCTGAGCCGCGGCGACTGCGTCGGCGTTGGGCCGCCTCACACTGCGGATACGCGGCTGCGTGAGACCGCTCTGGCAGAGGCCTATGACTCTGCTGACCTCCCGCACCACTCTGGGGGCAGTGTCGGCCGTCACCAAGAGCCCGTGGTTCTGAAGGAACAGGACGCCGGGGATTCGGCCGTGACGCTTAGCATAGGCGGCCACCAGGCGCGCTACCTTGGCACCGAGCATGTATCCGGGCCTAGTATAGGGGACCCATACCGGGGGCAGATCGTCGTCCCCGAAGAGCTTCTGGAGCTGTGCCTTGCCGTTCTTGGCGCAGACGTAGGCGCCTACGGCGACAGGATGAAGGTGGACGACGCAGCGGTCGAGCAGCGCGTGCAGATGTGACTCGACGGAGGGCCGGGCGCCGCCGGGCGCGCCGTCGGCCACCGAATCTTGCAGGCGGCGCACGACCTCGGCCTCTCGCTCGGCTTCAGCCATCTTGCGGAGATCGGGGGCGTCGAGGATGGCGCGAACCGAAGCGACTGCGAGCTTCCGCCAGCCGCGGCGCTCGCCGATGTCCTTGATCGGAACGCCGCTGGCCTTAATGTACATGTGCTTGCCGTCCGCCGTCTTCACGGAGGTATTGCCTCCTCCGCCCTGCACGAAGCTCGCTTTTCCGCCGACGGACTTCGAGATGCGAATGAGATCGGCAAGCGCGGGGACCGATTTTGTGTCTTTGCCGTTCATAGCTTCCCATCCACGGCCGCGCAAGTCTGTCGGAGCGCGTCCTCCGCCTTCCGGTTCCAGCGGCCTTCGTGCAGCCGGCGCGCGACCGTCGGA
>DAOVEW010000269.1 GCA_030668755.1 Bacillota bacterium
CTACTTCAACGAGTTCGTGCTCGACCTCCCCCTGCCGGCCGAAGACGTCGAGCGCGAGCTCTGGCACGACGGCATCATCTCCGGCCTCCCGCTCGGCCGCTGGTGGCCCGAGCGCCAGAACCAGATGCTCTTCTGCGCCACCGAGATCGTCACCGATGCCGCCATACACCGGCTCGTGGCGGCCATGGAGGAGGCCCTGCCGTGACCGCACAGACCATCTTCGAGAAAGGCCGTCCCGGCCGCCAGACTTCCTACCTCCCCGATCGCGAGTGGCGGCCCGGCCTCTTCGACCGGCTTCCCATGGAGGCCCGCCGCCGGCGCCTCCCTCTCCTCCCAGAGGTCACAGAGGGCGAGGTGGTCCGCCACTACACCAACCTCGCCCGCAAGAACTGGGGCGTGGACGTCGGCTTCTACCCGCTCGGCTCCTGCACCATGAAGTACAACCCCCGCATCGCCGAGCAGGTCGCCTCCTGGCCCGAGTTCTCCGCCGCCCATCCGCTTCGCCCAATCCGCGCCGCCCAGGGATGGCTCCGTGTCATGTACGAGACCGAGCGCATACTCTCGCGCCTCTGCGGCATGGCCCGCTTCACCCTTCAGCCCGCCGCTGGCGCGCAGGGCGAACTATGCGGCATGCTCATGATCCGCCGCTATCACGCCGACCGCGGCCGCCCCCGCAACACCGTTATCGTCCCCGACTCCGCCCACGGCACCAACCCCGCCACCGCCTCCCTTGCCGGGTTCAACGTCTTGACCTGTCCCTCGTCCGAGCGCGGTCTTGTGGATGTCGTGGCGCTTCGCCGGCTCCTGAACGACGACGTCGCCGCAATCATGCTCACCAACCCCAACACCCTCGGCCTCTTCGAGCGCGACATCCAGGAGGTCTGTCGCCTGGTGCACGAAGCGGGCGGCCTCGCCTATTACGACGGCGCTAACTTCAACGCCCTCGTGGGCCGCTTTCGGCCCGGCGACATGGGATTCGACGTGGTCCACCTTAACCTGCACAAGACCTTCGCCGCCCCCCACGGAGGCGGCGGTCCCGGCTCCGGGCCCGTCGGCGTCGTCGAGAAGCTGGAGCCCTTCCTCCCCGTGCCTCTCGTCCGCAAAGGACGTGAGGAGTTCGACTTCGAGGAAGACCGCCCGAAGTCCATCGGCCGTCTCAACGGCTTCGCAGGGAACGCGCTCGTCGTGCTCCGCGCGTACGTCTACCTCCGTCTCCTCGGAACCGCCGGGCTTCGCGGCGTCAGCGGCGGCGCTGTCCTCGCAGCCAACTATCTGAAGCACCGCCTCGCCCAATCCTATGATCCGTCCCACCCCGGTTCCTGCATGCACGAGTTCGTGCTCTCCGCCGCCCGCCAGAAGGCTCAGGATGTCCGCGCGCTCGACATCGCGAAGCGACTCATAGACCTCGGATTCCATCCGCCCACGGTCTACTTCCCTCTCACCGTCCCCGAGGCCCTCATGATCGAGCCCACCGAGACCGAGCCCCTCGAGACCCTCGACGCCTTCGCCGACGCCATGCTCCAGATTGCCCGGGAGGCCCAGCAGCAGCCCGACCTCCTCCATGCCGCGCCCCACACTACCCCCGTCGGCCGGCTCGACGAGGTCGCCGCAGCGAAGACCCTCGACGTGCGATGGCAGCAGCACTCGGATCCGGAGGAAGCCGCCCGTGCGTGACACCCCCCTCGCACCACGACACCGCGAGGCAGGAGCCAGGCTCGTCGAGTTCGCGGGCTGGCGCCTCCCTCTCCAGTTCTCCTCCATCGCGGAGGAAACGCGAGCCACCCGGCACACGGCCGCACTCTTCGACATCTCCCACATGGGTGTCATCCGCATCTTCGGCGCAGACGCCCACCGCGCGGCCCGCCGTGTCCTCACGCGAGACGTGCCTGCCATTCCCCTCAACTGCAGCCGCTACGCCCTGCTCTGTAACGAAGCCGGGGGCATACTGGACGACCTCTTCGTCATGTCCGAGATGCCAGACGCGGTCCGGCTAATCGTCAACGCCGTGAATCACAAGAAGGACGTCGCCTGGATCCGCTCCCATCTCGACCGCTCCACCCGCGCGGCCGTAGACGACCTGCTCGGCCGCACCTTCGGCCTCGCTCTACAGGGGCCCCTCTCCCAGGAGATAGTGAAGGCCTCCGGCTTCCGGGGGCGCCTCCCCACTGCATTCGGAGCCTTCTTCCACGGCACAATCGCCGGTGCCGACCTCCTCGTCTCCCGGACCGGCTACACGGGAGAGGACGGCTTCGAGATCTTTGGCTCGGCCGGCCACGCTGTCCCCGTGTGGGACGCGCTCGTCGAAGCGGGCGCGCAATACGGCATGATCCCCGCGGGGCTGGCCGCGCGCGACGTCCTTCGCCAGGAGATGGGCTACCCTCTCTGGGGACAGGACATCGACGAGCACACCACTCCCCTGGAAGCCGGGCTCACATGGGCCATCGACTGGACCGGCGACTTCGTCGGTCGCTCGTCCCTCGAGCATTTCCAGCCCACGCGCCGCCGCATTGCGTTCCGCATCGAAGACCGCGGAATCGCGCGGCCCGCCGCGCCGATCTTCCTCTCCGGCCGCCGGATCGGCGCCGTCACCAGCGGCACCTATTCCCATAACCTCCAAGCGGCCGTCGGGCAGGGATACCTCGACGCCTCGTTGCAGGTGCAACCCGGTGCCGAGGTCGAAGTAGAAATTCGAAAGCGTCGCCTGCGGGTACACATCACCGACCCGCCCTTCGTACCCTCCCGGACCCGCCTGGGGTGGACGCGAATACAGACAAGGGAGACATAATGAACATTCCCGATGACCTCAAGTACACCGACACTCACGAATGGCTTCGCCGCGGCGCCGATGGCGTCACTGTCGGCGTCACGGACTATGCCCAGGGCCAGCTCACCGACATCGTCTTCGTCGAGCTTCCCGAGGTCGGGCGTCACCTCACCCCGGGCGAAGAGGCCTGCGCCCTCGAGTCTGTCAAGGCCGTCGCCTACCTCTACGCACCGATTGCCGGCGCCATTGCAGCCGTCAACGATCAGCTCTCGGATCAGCCGGAGCTCATCAACAGCGACCCCTACGGCGCGGGATGGATCGCCCGCCTCACCCCCGACGAGCCTGAGCAAAGCGTCGAGCTTCTCTCTCCCGCCGCATATCGGGCTAAGCTCGAATCGTCGGATGAAGCCTCCGGGGTCAGCTGATTCGCAGGCCCTCCGCTCGTAACGCGCAGCCGCGCAGCGGGCGCGGATGGGTCCCTCTGGGCGCTCCTGCCCCTTCCCGCGTGTGACATCTGCTTTCTTGCGGTATAATAGAGCACCCAGATCATGAGAACGTGGCCCCGGACGATACTCGCCTGCGCTTTGCTGGTGCTCTTCCTCGGCTCCGCTCCAGGCGCGGCGT
>DAOVEW010000337.1 GCA_030668755.1 Bacillota bacterium
CGTCCGGCCAACGTAAGCCGTGGGTAGGGCCGCCAGGTTCGCTCGTTCCGATCCCTTCGTCCATGCCACGACCCACACGCTCTCTGGTTCGCTCGGTCGCCTCGGGTACGCCCCGGTGATGTAGTAGAACGCATCGCCCCTAGGCGACCACACGAGCTCGGAGTGCGAGATGGCTCTCTCGGCCGGCTCCTTGAAGAGGAGCTGGGAGGTAGAGCCGTCGGCCGAGACCAGGTAGACGAGCAGTAGGGGCTTTGGGTACTCGCCGCTCGCATCCGATGCGGGCGCGGTCCCGACGTAGGATGAGCCCCGGACGTGGTAGACCTTCATCGCGACGGCGATCCACCGCCCATCGGGCGAGGCAGCAGCAGCCCCTACCTTGATCCGGTACGGGTAGGGGATGTGCTCGGCCGGTCCCTCCCAGATCGTGTTCGCGGTATTGTCGAGCAGGCTCCGGCGAATGAGCACTCCCTCTTCTCTCAAGACGTAAATGGCTTTGCCATCGGGGGCCCAGTCCCACGCCGCGGGCACATGCCGCGGGTGCTCCAGATGGATGACACGCGCCTGCGAGCCGTCCGGCCGCATCAGCAGCATTTGGTCGAAGATCCCAGGTCCTGCGCGGTGGTAGGGGCGGTCGTAGTACAGACCTCCGGCCAAGGCAATCCACTCACCGTCAGGCGACCATCCCATCCAGCCTATCTGGCCTTGGCCGGCGGCAAAGCCTTCGGGAGGCGTGCCGCGGTGGAGGAGGCGCTGGTTCGCTACCTCCCAGACCTCGAGAACCGTAGCCGGGAAGGAATCGAAGTCGCCCGCCCAGGTGAGGGGCTGCGGACCCCTGAGCACGGCGGCGAACCTCCCGTCGGGCGAGAGGACGGGCGGCCTTGTCTCGCGCCGGGTGAGGAGTTCCTTGCCGCTGCTGACGTCGAGGCAGACCGCGTAGTTTGCGCGGTAGTCGGGGAAGTGCTCTGCAAACCACTTGGCCTCCACTTCGCGCAGGAAGCGGACGGGCGATCCCCGGGTGTAGACACTGATCGCCGAACCGCCTCCGGTGAGCTCCGGCCTCTTGATCTCCACGACCTTGGCACGTTCGTAGCGGGTGTCCCATCGTACGAGGGCGATGATAGGTAACGAGAGCATGAGGAAAGTGGCGACGGCCAAGGCCAGGGGCAGCAGGCGTCTGCGCTGCGAGAGGAGGACATCGCCGCGAGAGAATCCGAAGTAGGACCCGACGACCAGTCCTATGCAGACGGCGAGCGCCCATATCTCGCCATCGAGGAGGGGCCCGTAGCCGATGAGGGTGCCGAGGAAGGCCATCCAAACCAGGACGAAGAGCGCGATGCCGGCGGTGAGCAAGGCGGTGTTCAGGAAAGCGCTGATGATGGTGGTGCAGCGGGTGGACCAGAAGAAGGAGATGATGAAGATGAGAAGGGAACCGAAGGCGAGGTCAGGGAGGATTTCCCAGAAGTGCACTTCCTCGAGGGCGGGGCGAGTGGCAATGGCGCCCGGCAGGACGGCGAGGGCCACCGCCGAGATGGTGAGCGCGAGCCCGGCGAGGAACTTGCCCAGCCATACCTGACGCCGGCTGAAGGGGAGGCCGAGCAACAGCGAGAGAGTGCCGCGCTCGGTCTCGGAGGCCACCAGGCCGGCGCCGACGTAGCCGGCCAGGACCGGGAGCAGGAGGACGTATATCACGCCGCAGAAGCCGTTGACGGCCTCCTGGTCCCCCCAGTCTTTCACCCAGGCGACCGTGAGCAGTCCCCAGAGCGCGGTGATGAGGCCGCCCATCAGAAAGCCGAAGAGGGCGATGAGGTAGCCCTGCCGCCACTCCTTTGTGAAGACCTGCTTCACCCGGCGGCCTCCATGTGGGACTGTGCGAGGTCTATGAAGATGTCCTCGAGAGCGAGATTCTCGGCGGCGACTCTTCGCTGCGGCCCGTCGAGCGAATGGAGAAGCTGAGGTGAGAAGTCTTCGACGGTGAAGACGGTCTCGCGCGGGCTGCGCTTGACCTGGAGAGCGCCCTCGGGTATCTGGACCTCGGGCTCGCTCGGGTGTTCGATGCGGATGCGCTTGACGCGGGCCTTGAGCTCGTCCAGTGTGGACTCCAGCACGAGGCGGCCCTTGACGAGGAAGCCGACGTGGTCGCAGATGCGCTCCATGTCGGCGATGTCCTGGCCGGTGATGAGCACCGTGCGACCCTCGGCCTGCATCGCGTCGATGACGTTGCGGAGGATCTCACGCCGCGCGATGGGGTCGAGTCCGGTCAGGGCCTCGTCCAGGAGCAGGAGATCGGGCTCGTGGCCGATGGCGACCGCGATGGATACGATCGCGCGCTGGCCGCGGGAGAGGTCGCCGAGCTTGCCCTGCGTGTCGATGCCGATGCGGTCGAGCACCTTCGAGACAGCCTCGGGAGTCCACGTCGGGTAGCAGCCCGCCATGAAGTGGGCGTAGTCGCGGACGGTCATCCAGTCCCAGAGCGGCTGCAGCGCGGCGACGTGTCCGACGCGCCGGCGGACGGCGACGGAGTCGCGCACGACGTCGTGGCCGAGCACGGTGGCGCTGCCGCTCGTGGGGTTGATGAGGTTGAGCAGGACGCGGACGAAGGTGGTCTTCCCGGCGCCGTTAGGCCCCATGAGCCCGTAGATGGAACCGCGGGGCACATGCGCGGATACGCCGTCGAGCGCGCGCAGGCGGCCGAACCGCTTGGTGAGGGAGTCGCTGGTTATGGCGTACTCGTTCTCGCTCATCTGCGATCCTTTCCACCGGGCTTCTCGTCCGTCAGCGCCTCGCGGAAGAGTCCAAGGGCGGCCTCCTCGGAAAGGCCGAAGGCGCGGACATCGCGGGCCACCACTCGAAGCTGGTCCGCGATGAGGTGGCAACGCTCGGATTCGGCCATTGCCTCCGCCTCGGAGGAGACAAACGTCCCCTGGCCTC
>DAOVEW010000159.1 GCA_030668755.1 Bacillota bacterium
CCCATTGTCCAGAAGGACGGTCGGGTGGATGTCTCCGTGCTGAAGGACGAGGCGGACAAGCCGTATCTCATCGGGATAGTGAATTACGAGCACGAGCCGAGCACGGTACGTCTCGCATGGAGCAGTGAACCCAAGTCAGTGGAGGGCGACGAGGGGTGCGCGCTAGAGATCAGTGACGGTCACCTGTGTGTGACGCTCCCCGGCCGCGCCGTCGCCGCGATCTTCCTATGACGGCGCAACTGTCTCGCCGAGCGGGCGCGCGTCCCCCGCCGCTAGCGCGTCGGACTTCAGCACACCGGATGCTTGCATCTTCTCCATGTTTGATCGCGAGGATGTTTAGACACCTTCAGCAAGGCGCGGAGGCCGCCTACACCATTAGGTCCTGGTCCTGCTCCAGCAGCGCGAGCGCCCACAGGTAGTGCGCGTTGTGTGGCAACCAGTACTCGGTCGTATTCCAGTCGTTTCCGTTATACTCACAGCTCATATCCAGAAATGGTTCGTCTACTTCACCCCCGATGAACCCATTCATAATGCCGCCCACGATGAGGCCCACTCCCAGCGAATAGGGAAACGGGCTGTTCACCCCTCCACCGGTCATGAGGCACGAGGCGTACGGATTCGCACCCATCACCCATTCCAACTGCCTGTAGGCTAGTTGGCGGGCACGGGGTTCCTGCAGAGCCCGGCCGGTCAGAGCCAGGCCTACAGCCTGATCCAGCAGATGCGAGGTTCCCCCATGCTCGAACGCCTCCTCGAGTTGCGGGGCCTGCTCCAGGCTGGGCGTCTCCCGCCACTTGAAGTAGCGGTAGCACAGCCCGCCGGCCAGCGGCCGGGCCCGCCCCTTGCCCACCGGCGGGTTCACATAGAGGCCGTAAGGAACGATGCGGTAGGGTGTGCGCTCGGACAGGGGGAGGGCGTATTCCTCCAGGTACAACTTCAGAGCATTGCGCCAGGCATCCGCCTCCCCAAGATCCGGGTGGGTTTCGAGCAATCGGGCCAGGGCAATGATGGGCAGCGCGGAGGCGAAGTGGTCCTTTAGCGGCAGTGATCTATCGGCGTCGGCGTAGAAGAAACCTCGGGTATCCGTCTGACCATGCTCGTACTCTCGGCTCTGTCTTCGCATCAGTTCCCGGGCCAACTCGCGAGCTCTGGCGGCCTCCTGCTCCCAGCCACCCATCCGGCTCACTTCCAGTGCGGCAATGCAGGCCCAGGAGAGAGTGACGATGTCGTCGGCATCCGGAGTCGTATCTTGTCGCCCGCCTCCGGCGGCCGCGGGTGGAGCCGCCGCTGGGGGCCGCTCCACCCAGCCCTGCCAGCACCGGGCCGCCGCCTCGGCGCAGCGTCGAGCATAGGCCGGGTCAAGAGCGGAAAAGGCCCGGGCGGTACGCGCCTGCACCGCAATGAACTGCCACTGAATGCAGGGGTGAATGGTGCGGTCAACATGCCGTTCGTCTCCCGAGCCCGGCAGGTTGTCGGTCCAGCGCATGTCGCTGTTCTGGTTGTCGGGCTCGCCTGAGCCCGCCCCGTGCCATACACATCCCGTCGCCGGGTCCTGCATTTTCAGAGCAAAATCATTTTCCCAGCGCAGTTCGTCGAGCACATCTCCCCAGGGCGATCCGTAGCGGTTCCACCGGGGAGCCAGGCGAGTTTCCAATTCCAGCAGGGCGTACTCTGCCAGTAGTCCCGAGGACAGCCAGTTCCAGAGATCCCCAGCATCATGCCATCCCCCGACCACATCCAGGACCGTGTCGTCGTCCCTGGCCACTCCATCATCCAAGTGGCAGACCGCATGATAACCAGGGACGGCCACTCCGCACCGCTGCGGATAGAAGAAGTCGAAAGCCAGTCGCATCGTTCGGGCGTAGACATCGTCTCCCACGATGAACGGGACAGACCGGCCCTCGCGTCTGCCGACCTCGATTTGATAGATTCCTGGCTCCCGGATGAAGCTGCAGTCAGCCACAGTCGCCGGCCCCCAGTCAGAGGGGCTCTCTGCCAGCTCTCCCTCCAGGGCTACGCGCGATCCGAGATCCTTCGGTCCCCGGGTCCACCCGATCTGCTTCACCCGAAACTTCATCCCTGCTGCGAGGGGTGGCTGCACGATGCCGAACTTCTCCAGCTCAGGCTTATAGCCCACATGGCTCGTAAATACCCGGATCTGCACACTCCGCGTTTCAATCATGAGCACCTATACCTCCTGATTCCGGGACTCGCGGCACTTGACACAGGTCCCGGGAATTGCCCTTGTGGTATACCAGAAATCGTCTGTGGCCGCTCGCCTCTGTGGCGCAAGACAGCCATTCCATCCTGCATCGGCCTTCCGTTGGCCAACGAGAGTGCCCCCGCCGCTTGCGATGCCAGCAACGTGGGCCGGCCCACCTCGTGTGTCAGCGAGGGCTCTTTGCCTCTCTTCTCCTGTGTCCGCCCACTCACTCCGACGGGAACTAGCTTGCGGAGCTGAACTCTTGCACTGTAAATACGTACACGCTTGCCCCCCGTCGCCATGCATCCGGCGGAAGCCCCATCTTGTCCTCACAAAGGCGGGAGAGCAACGTCTCACTGCTCCAGCCGGCATCCCGCGCCACCTCGGGCAAGAAGCAGTCTCGCTTCCCAGCCGACTCGACCGCCACGCCGTGCCTAAGCAGGTTGATCTCACTCGGTCGCTCTATCCTGCGCAGACGCGACAGAACGTGGATCTCAATCTCCAGCTCGCCAAGCTCGCTTAGCTCAACCGCGGGGAAGCGGGGATCCTGAGTGGCCGCAGCAATCGCCTGATCGCGGACCGCTGCAACGAGCTGTCGTGTAGTACCAAGCGACCGCGACCAGCCTCGGAGTTCACCGTCCTTCCTCAGAGTCACGAAAGCCGCTCGCTCTGCCAGCAACACGGCCTCGGTCTCATCTATCTCGACGACCCGACCCGTGCGCACGTACTCCTCGATTGCGCGCCGCGCCATCTGCAACAGCCGCTGCTGCTGAGCTGAGCTGAACTGGTCTTGGGCCTCCTCTTCGGCTCTCTCACCGGAGCGGCTTTCCCGGTAGATCGCCACTGCGCCGTAGCCGAACACTTCGTCTTTCGGGCCCCCCGACACGTCAGCGGAGTTGGCATAACTGAGGACATGGGCCTCATCGGCCCCCAGCAGCGAGGCGGCAACCAGCACCGCCTTCACCGGGCCTTCGGCGCAGGTGAGGCTGGTGAGGCTGGGTACGAACCGGCTTCTCAGCCTCGCGGTCGTGCGAGCAAACTCCTCCGCGTTCAACGTCTGGATGGCAGCGAGGGTCTCACGGTCTACCTCGGACGCGTGCTCATAGGGCATGAACTGCGACAGATTGGCACTCGCAATGAGCAGGACTGACCGGTTCTGTGCCCACTCTGCCAACGCCGTGCCGAGGGTTGTAGACATCGATTGCGAGAAGTCGCGCATCAGGAGCGGGACGAGCTTGAACTCTCCGAGCGCCACCTGGAGGAAAGGGAGATTCACCTCGATGGAAGTCTCCGCTCGCATGGCCCTGGCGTCCACACGCACGCCCACCCCAGTCGCCTGCAGGGCCCGCACCGCTGCCCTATCCACCGCCACATCTCCCAGAGGGGTGCGCCACACATCCGCTTCGCTCACCGCGACGCCCTCGAACGGGAACACGTGCGACGGCCCAATCACCACGACGCTCTCGTACCGTCTTCCCTCCAGGAGGCGGTATGCGCAGGCAGCCACAGCGCCGGATTGCCGATAGGCCGAATGGGGTACGACAAGCGCGACGAGCTCCTTGTCGCCCAGGGGTAGCTCCGCGGGGAGCGCGGCCTGCGAGAGGTGCTTCCGCACTGTCGCCCGCAGCGAGTCCGGATCCCCTGGGTAGTACTTCCCGGAGGCGGTGGGCTCCCGCAGCTTCTCTGCCTCCGGCTCGGCGCTGTGGCCCGACGAAGCGCTCTCGACCAGCGCCCCCAGCAGGACCGCCACGCCTCCAAGGACGAGCGCGCCCAACAGCCAGGCAACTCGGAGCCATCTGCTCCCACTTCGCCGAGACTGCTCGTTCTTCGTTCTCATGTGGTGCTACCTTTCCCCCTTGTTCATGTCTGGCTCATTCCCCCCGGAAGAGCACTCGAAGGGCGACTCTGGAAATGGTGTCGCCCACCAGACCTCCGGCACGGAGGCCGAGAAAGAAGGGCAGAGCTCGGTGGTGGGCGCGCAGACCGCCATACCGAAGCAGCACCACCTTGAAGAGCCACACCCCGAGAAACACCGGGAACATCTCCATGGTCATCCAGCCCACCACTGTTGGGAATGCTACCGGGTGCAGCGGCCACCAGGCGAACCGCAGCTTTAGCGCGATCAGCAGCAGTGTCATGAGAAACCCGAAGCCCATGGCCAGGCTCGCAGGATTGTTCCTGTCCGCCGGATACCGAAGCTGGGCGTCCGTGTCGGCGACCAGACTGCGCACCGACATCCCCATCGCGACGTCCGTCTTACCCGTGGACATGCCGAGCTGATAGCCGATATGCATGTTCGCCCATAGAAAGCTGATGATCATCAGGGGCGCGACCAGATTATGTCCCGTTCTTAGTGTAAGGTTCGGGACGACTCTCGCTGGTATGTTAGGCTGCAAGGCGTTCCTTG
>DAOVEW010000047.1 GCA_030668755.1 Bacillota bacterium
TGGACTTGCTGGCCCTCCTCCAAGGTCCTGAATCCGGGCATCGTGATCGCCGAATAGTGGACGAACACATCCTGGGTGCCCTCAACTTCAATGAACCCGTAGCCCTTCTGGGCGTTGAACCACTTGACCCGTCCCCTCGCCATCTCCGCACCTCCTTGGTCCTGTGCTCGTCCGTGCGAGAAGCAGCCGGGCGGATGGTAGCAGAAGCGGTGTCGGCTGTCAATACGGAGAAGGCCCCGGGGCGTTCAGAAAACCGATCACGGAAGCAGGTCGCCTAGGAACCGGCGGAAGACCGGGCAGTTGCGGTACCCCTCGTCCGACCCGAGGCACCAGCTCCGGTCCACGGGTTCGTCCAGCTGAACCTCCGGGCGGTCGTCGTCATCCTCGGTCTCTTCCAGCAAGACGCACTCGCCGGTTTCCTTTGAGAAGTGAGGGCAAGGCACTTGTGCGCTCCTCGCTGTGTCGGTCAGCCCGAATCGGACGGCGGGCCGCTATCGCTATCGCTCTCGT
Organism: Bacillota bacterium; assembly: GCA_030668755.1. Classification (GTDB taxonomy): domain Bacteria; phylum Armatimonadota; class Hebobacteria; order Hebobacterales; family Hebobacteraceae; genus DAOVEW01. Next base: position 511 of record DAOVEW010000047.1, read on the forward strand.
CGTGACTCATCTCCTTAACCGACTTACGGAACTCTTTGACCCCCTGGCCGAGCGACCGGGCCAGCTCCGGCAGCCGCTTCGCTCCGAAAAGGAGAAGCAAGAGCACCAGGATGACGAAGATCTCGGTCGGCCCAAGCGTCCACAAGGCAATCATACTCAGTCCCCTTCCGCTGGCACTATCCCCTACCGCCCCGATTATACGCCGAGAGCTGGGCCCTGACAAGGCCGAAGCGGAGACGCTTGACTAGGTTCGGGCGATGCCATACAATACCACCTGCCGATGCCGAGGTGGCGGAACTGGCAGACGCGCTAGGTTCAGGACTTAGTGGGCTTACGCCCGTCGGGGTTCGACTCCCCGCCTCGGCACCAGAAGCTCCCTGCGCCAAGCCCAGGGCACCCACGGCCTTTCGAGCGCGCCCCTTGCAGCGCACCTACCCGAGAACGGCCGCGCCAGGCCCTTTCTCACGGAGAGCGCCCCCGGCTCGGCCCCGCGCAGGCACAGGGCCGTGAGCTGCGGAGGACACCGGAGCCCTGGGGAGGATTGCAGGGCTTTCCAGGCGAAAGAAGCTGCGACAGGAGCCAGGGCACATGCATCCACACGGACCTGGGTTTGACTGGAGGGACGCGCTGCCGATTCCGGGTGTGCGATGCGTGACGCCCGGAGAGAAGAAGCTGATCTCAGGCATCAAGATGCGGCGCCTCCCGGCCCTCCCGGACGAGCGGGGGGTCCTGACGGAGATACTGCGATCAGATGACCCGGAGTACCCAGGCTTCGGACAGGCCTACATGACGACCACCTATCCGGGCGTTGTGAAGGGATGGCACTACCACGAGCGGCAGACGGACTTCGTCTGCTGTGTGTCGGGCGAGATCAAGCTGGCGCTCTACGACGCTAGAGACAAGTCTCCCACCGGCGGCGTCGTCAACGAGGTGTTCCTCGGGGACTGCAATAGGCTGCTCGTCAAGGTGCCGAAGGGCGTCTACCACGGCTGGAAATGCGTGGGCGAGCAGATGGCCCTCGTCCTCAACATTCCGGATCAGGTCTACAACTACGGCGCGCCTGACGAGCACCGCGTGGATCCGCACGACAACGACATCCCCTACGATTGGGCGCGCCGCGATGGATGAGGTCGCTGGATAGCGGACCCTGGGCGGAGGGCGGCGGGATTGGGTCTGCGGGGAGCGTAGTGGCGCGAGCGATGCACAGGACCCGCGGCGCGGGGCGGGGAACGGGGTCGAAGTGAGTCCACGGATGAGGGATCAGAGAGAAGACCTGTCTGAGGCTTTGGCCAGAGCAAGAGAGGCGATTGCCATCGAGGCAAGCGCGGTGCAGGCCCTGGCCGAGCGCGTGGACGACGATTTCGCGCGCGCCGTCGCTCTGATCCTCAAGTGCACCGGGCGAGTGGTCGTAACGGGCATGGGGAAGTCCGGCGCAGTCGGCCGCAAGCTCGCCGCAACGCTGGCCAGTACCGGCACGCCGGCGCTGTTCCTCCACCCGGCGGAGGGCCTCCACGGCGACCTGGGGATGGTGGCGGCCGGCGATGTCCTGATCGTGCTCTCGCAGAGCGGTTGGACCGACGAGGTGAACGCCATTATCGCGGCCATGAAGCGCATCGAAGTACCCATCATCGCGTTCACAGGCCGCCTCCACAGCCCACTGGCCGATCAGGCGGCGGTGAACATCAACGTCTCTGTCGAGCGAGAGGCATGTCCCCTCGGCCTCGCCCCGACGGCTTCGACGACCGCGCAAATGGTCATGGGAGATGCGCTCGCGGCGGCCGTCATGACCAGCAGGCGCTTCACGAGGGAGGACTTCGCTGCGCTGCATCCCGCGGGCGCACTGGGAGACAAGGCGGGCCGTAGCGTTGCCGAGCTGATGCGCCAGGGCGACGCGCTGGCGACGGCGGGAGAAGACACCTGGCTGCGCGACGTGCTGTTCGCAATCACGTCGGCCCGAGCGGGCGCCGCGGCCGTAGTGGACGGACAAGCGCGGCTGGCGGGCATCATCACCGACGGCGATATCCGACGCGCTCTTCTCTCGGACGACGAAGCTCTCTCGAAGCCCGCGGCGGAGGTCATGACGCGGGACCCGAAGCTGGCGGGGCCGGAGGAGCCGGCCATAGAGGCGCTCCAGCTTATGAAGGAATACAAGATCGGCGACATGCCCGTGATCGACGAGGAGCGGCGCGTCTTGGGCATGCTCAACCTGAAGGACATGCTGGATTTGGGGATGGAGTGAAGGATGACGCGGATTCGATTCGGCACTGAGGGGTGGCGGGCGGTGCTTGCGGAGGAGTACACGTTCGACAACGTACGGGCCGTAGCTCGGGCGGCGGGGCAGTGGTTCAAACAGCAGCCGCTGCAAGCACCCGTCGCCATCGGGCACGACACGCGCTTCATGGGCGACAGATTCGCCGCCGTGGTGGCCGACGAGCTGGCGGAGTGCGGAGTTGAGGCGCGCCTGTGTTCTGGTTCGCTGCCGACTCCCGCGACGTGCTTCTACGTGGTCGAGAGCAAGCTAGCAGGGGCCATCGTCCTGACGGCGAGCCACAATCCGGCCGAGTGGAATGGAGTGAAGGTGAAGCGTCCAGAGGGGTGCTCCGCGCTGGAGGAAGACGCGAAGTGGATCGGCGATGAGGCCAACCGCATAGCCGCCTCCGGCATGGGCGGCGCGCCCGCGCCGCGCCGGGAGCACGAACGCTTCGACGTCAGGGAGGAGTACCTCGCCCGCGTCCTCTCCCTCGTGGACGCCGACGCCATCGCGCGGGCGAAGCTGACGGTGGTGGCGGACGTCATGCACGGTGCCGGAGGCGGGTACTTCGATGAAGCGCTTCGGCGGGCCGGGTGCGCCGAGGTGCGGGCACTCCGGGCGAATCCGGACCCGACCTTCGAGGGGAAGCATCCAGAGCCGATCGGGCCCAACCTCGACCCGAGCATCCCGCTGACGGCCGACCCGGAGGTGGCCATCGGGCTGGCGACGGACGGAGACGGCGACCGGCTCGGGCTGATGGCGCACGGCGAGTACATAGACATACAGCGCTCGATCATCTTCATCCTCCACCACCTGCTGAAGAACCGCGGATGGCGCGGGCGGGTCGTGCGAGCCATCAACGTCACCTCCATGGTAGACCGCCTCTGCGAGCAGTACGGCTGCACGGTGACTGAGACATCGGTCGGCTTCAAGAACATTGCGCCGCAGATGATCGAGTCGGACGACATCATCCTCGCGGTCGAGGAGAGCGGCGGATACGGGCTCAGGGGACACATCCCAGACCGCGACGGAACCGCCTCCGCACTGATGGCATGCGAGGCTGTGGCCGTCGAGGGCAAGCCGGTGCGCGAGATACTGTCGGACATCTACCAGGTCACAGGTGGCCGGCCGCACTTCGACCGCCTCGACATCCGTCTGACTCCAGAGCAGCGCGACAAGGTGAAGCCCAAACTGCCTTCGCTCGAGCCTGACACGATCGCCGGGCAGCCGGTGGCCGAAGTCAACAGACTGGACGGCGCCAAGTACATCCGCAAGGATGGAAGCTGGCTGCTGCTGCGCCTGTCCGGGACCGAGCCCCTCATTCGAATCTACGCCGAAGCCCTGAGCGGATCGGACGTTCGAGAGATGCTGGACGGCGGCAGAGACCTGGTGCTGGGGATGGCAGGAGGGTAGACCGGTGACGATGGATGGGGGCGTGCATGTCGTGATCATGGCCGGCGGGGTGGGCACTCGCTTGTGGCCCGTCTCCCGGCGGAGCCGGCCCAAGCAGTTCCAGCCGCTGCTCTCCGAGCGGACGATGTTGGTGGACACATACCAGCGAGTGCGTCCGCTGGCGCCGCCGGATCGAGTGTGGGTGGTCACCAACGCCGAGTTCGCGGACGTGGTGCGCAGCCAGCTGCCCGACGTGCCTCGAGCGAATATCCTGGGCGAGCCGGTGGGACGCAACAGCGCCCCGGCGGCGGCATTCGCAGTGGCGCGCATCGCCAGCCGCGAGCCCGACGCCGTTGCAGTCGTCACACCCTCTGACAGCTACATCGGGGACGCGACGACCTACCACGACTACGTAGGCACGGCCGTCGAGGCGGCACAGGAGGGGTTCATCGTCGTGCTCGGAGTCATGCCGTCGCATCCGGACACGGGGTACGGGTACATCCAGCGCGGAGAGCGGCTGAAGAAGCCGGCAGCCGGCGCCTATCGCGTTGCCCGGTTCACCGAGAAGCCAGACGAGGAGACCGCGGGGAAGTACCTGGCCAACGGGGGCTACTACTGGAACATGGGGCAGTTCATCTTCCGGGCGGAGCGGTTCATGGAATCCTGCGCCCTGCACTTGCCGGAGGTGGCGGAGGGCATGCGAAGGTTGGCGGAGGCCGAAGAGCCGGACCCGGCGCTGCTAGAGAGCACCTACCAGGACCTGCCCTCTATCTCCCTAGACTACGGCATCGCGGAGCAGGAGGACGACATGACCGTGGTGCCAACGGCGCTCGAATGGAGCGATGTCGGGAACTGGCGCTCGGTGAAGGAGATCGCCCGCCGCCACGGGGCGCTCGACCTGCGAGCTGAGAACCACGTCGGCGTGGACACCAAGAACTGCTTCGTGATGGCCGACTCGGGCCGTCTTGTGGTGACGGTGGGCCTCCAGGACTGCGTCATCATCGACACTGACGACGCGCTCCTCGTCGTCCACGAGGACAAAGCACAAGAAGTCCGCGAAGCGCTGGAGGAGATCGACCGGAGGGGGAAGGCGGAGCACCTGTAGCATCAGGAGGCGGCGCGCCTGAGTGCTTCGTGCCCTGCCGGAGCAACTTCTCTGTTGGGACCGCATGCGGACCCCGAGGCGGCATCTGGGGGAGGTTCCGCGTCGTCTCCTCGACTGCCCACCCCGGTCCGGCCGCCCGGCGTCCGTGCACCGTTGCGTCCGCGCCCACTCCCGAAGGCAGCGTCGCTGGGTGGAGGAGAGCGTGCGGACGTCGTTTTTCAGCGTCGGCGTGAGCTTCATAGTGAGCGGGCGCAAGCCCTGACGCCGCCTGCGCTGTGTGACTCCGGCCGTCGTCACCCGCCCCGCCAGCCTTGCCCACCCGGCCCGCAGGACCGCCGTTGTCCAAGAGCGAAGACTCCGGCCGTCGAGCCGGAATGCCACCTGGAGGAGAAAGCTGTGTCCTTGAAGACCCAGAAGTTCGTCGTCTGGCCCGTTGACTCGCTGCAAAAGGTGCACCGCGAGGCGCAGCCGGAGGCTGAAGCCGACCGTGTTGAGGTCGAGGCCTGCCGCAACGAGTTCAGTTCAGCCCAAGTCGCAGTGCGAGCATCCCGGCCGCTGCGTGAGCTGCGGGTCTCTCTGCAGGCGCTGAAGCACGAGGAGAGCGGCGCCGGCGGTATCGAGATCCAGCCGCGCTTCGTCGGGTTCGTGCCCGTCAAGACCAACACGCCGGACACGCCGCAGGAGGAGCTCGACTGCACGGCGCCCTGCGAGGTGCCCGATCCACTGCTGTGGGACGAGACCGTCGAGCTTGAGGCCGATTCGACGCAGCCGATCTGGCTCACCATCTTCGTGCCGCCGGACGCGCCGGCCGGGACCTGGACGGGGGTACTGAAGGTGCACGGCGACGGTGAGACGGCCGAGGTTTCGCTGCAGCTCACAGTGCATCCGGTGACGCTTCCCGCTGAGCGCCACCTGTCGGTCACGAACTGGATGAACATGAGCAACTTCGCCCGGTTCTTCGGCACCGAGATGTACACGGACCGCTTCTGGCGGGTGGCGGGCAACTTCGCGCGCAACATGGCCGCCCACCGGCAGAACGTCGTGCTCTGCTCCAATGATCTCGTTCACATCGGGCAGGAGGCGGATGGCAAGCTCGCCTTCGACTTCTCCGACTACGACCGCTGGGTGGAGACGTTCGACCGCGCGGGCTGCGCGGACCTGATCGAGGGCGGCCATCTCGGGCGGCGAGGAGAGGGGAAGTGGGAGACGCCGTGGTTCGAGTGGCACAAGTTCCCGGTGCGCCGGCGGGATGGCGCAGAAGTCGACATCGAGTGCGAGGTCGTCGTCGAGCAGCTCGTGAAAGCTCTGGTGAGGCACGTCCGAGAGCGCGGGTGGTTCGACCGCTTCGTCATGCATATCGTAGATGAGCCGGCTCCTCACACCGAGGAAGACTACAAGAAGAAGTCCCGCCTTGTGCACGAATGGGCGCCGGGGGTCAGGTTCTTGGACGCGATGAGCCTGATGGACGCGCGGGGCGATCTGGACATCTGGGTGCCGGAGCTGAGCCACTTTGAAGAGCGCCGAGAGCATTACCTGAACATGAGAGACGAGGCCGGGATCGAGCTGTGGTTCTACACGTGCATGTATCCGACGGGGCGCTATCCGAACCGGTTCCTCGACTTCAGCCTGCTGAAGACGCGCATCTTACACTGGCTCAACTGGCGATACCGGCTCACGGGTTACCTCCACTGGGGTCTGAACTACTGGACGGAAGATCCGTGGAAGCAGGAC
>DAOVEW010000067.1 GCA_030668755.1 Bacillota bacterium
CCCTCTCCGCCAAGCACCACGGACGTCAGCTCGAACTCCTCCGCCAAAGCATCGGCCGTCGCCGCAAATCGCTCTGGCAACCACCGCTTCGACTCCCATCGTGCCCCCGGTATCAGCGCTGCCAGATTCTCTCTTCCGGCCAGGAGGTCATCCACCGCCCGCCGGTCCTGCTCCGAGACCGCAATGGTGAACTCCACGGGCTCCCGCGGCGCGCCGAGCGCCTCTGCGAAATCCAGGTACACCTCCACCGCGTGCACGCCTCGTCGGTCGCGGACCGGCCACCTGTTGTAGAACAGGAACGCCCCCTCCCGGATGCTCCGAAACCCGATACGCTCCCTGGCTCCGCTCAGATGCGCCAGCAAGGCGCTCTTGAATAAGCCCTGCAGGTCGAGTGCAACCTCGAAGCTCCTCTCCCGCAGGGCCCGCCGCAGCCTCATGGGCGACGCTATCGGCGGAAGCGACGCGACTCCCAGGCCTTCTTCATCCTTGCCGCCCACCACGAGCGTCTCGCTCAAGTGCGGGTTGCCCGTCACAACATCTGCGGCCGCCGGTCCCACCGCCCACGCGATGTAGGCATCCGGGAATCGCCGCCGCAGCGCCGCCGCCACCGGCAGCGAATGCACCACGTCGCCGATAGAGCTCAGCTTCACTAGGAGAATCCTCTTCGCGCCTGCGTCCCTCACGCTGCGCCCTGTTCCTCCGGCGGCCGCGCCTTCCAACGCTTGTGCAGCCAGAACCACTGACCGGGATGCGCGCGGATTGCCTCCTCGATGATCTTCGTGTAGCGGGCGGTGTTCGCAACGATGTCCCGCTGCAGCTCCCCGGTCCGCACGAGTGGAACCGGCGCGCTGATCTGGATCGTGTGCGTATCGTCGGCGTTCCGCCACCCGAATGTCGGCAGCACCGCGGCGCCCGTCCGCAGCGCGAAGGCCGCCGCGCCGGGCGCGGCCGATGCCGCGTGCCCGAAGAAGTCGACGAACACCCCATCCTCGCCCGCGTTCTGGTCCAGCAGGATTCCGACCAACTGGTTCCTCCGCAGCGCGCGCAGAGACCGACGCACCGCCTGCTCCCGATGGAACACCCGCATGCCCGCCACCTCGCGGGTGCGCTGGAGGTACTCAGTTATCCGGCTATCTCGCTGCGCCCGCGCAATCACGTTCAACGGATATCCCTCCGCTGCGATCCGCGACCCCACCATCTCCCAGTTCCCGAGGTGTGCGGTCAGCAGGATCGCACCCTTTCCCTTGTCGAGGGCCGCGTCGATGTGCTCCCTCCCGCTGAATTGCGTCGCCCGCCGGATCTCCTCCCGCGTCATCGCGGGCAACCGGATGAACTCCATCATGCACTTGCCCAGATGCCGGTAGCACGCCGCCGCGACCTCTGCCAGCTCATCCCTGTTCTTCTCCCCCCTGAACGCCAGCCGCAGGTTCGCCATCACGATTCCGCGGTGCCGCGGCGACAGCACTCGCATCGCCGTCCCGACCGCCGCCCCCACCCGATGGCCCGCCCGCTCCGGCATCCGCTGCCACCGCCGCGCCATCCACAGCACCACCGCGTTTCCGAGCCGCGTCTGCATCCGCCGCTGCCACTCGTAGAGGCGCGACCGACGTTCCGGGCCGTACACGCCCCTCAGGTCTTCTCGTTCTCCTCCAACAGACAACTCAGCTCCTCCGACAGGGTCGCCCTTCCCTCCCTCCCGGCCAGTTCCACCTCCAGGCACCAGGCCGGTCGGTCGAATGCTTGCTCGGGAAGCCGCACCGCGTCCTTAGCCGTCGTCAGAATCCACTCCACCAGCGCCCCCTCTCCACGGGCCACCTCGCGCAGCTCCTCCACCCGGTACTCGTGATGGTCTGGGAACCGGGCCCTGCCCACCAACACCGCTCCGAGCCTCTGAACCGTTCGCTCGAAGGCTGCGGGATTGCCCACGCTCGACAGGGCGAACACGCGGCGGCCGCGCATCGCATCCGGCTGCGCTTCTCCCTCCTCGTCCAGCCGCCTTAAGCGCACCGGCGCATGCACCGCCTCCCACACCCGCGCGCTCCGCGCAACCTCCGTCACTCGCCTCTTCACCTGCGCGAGGTCCTTCTGCCTCACCAGGTCCGAGTGCGTGATCCACACCGCGTCCGCGCGCGCGAGGTGCCGCACCGGCTCCCGCAGACGGCCCCGCGGCACCAGGAAATCATACCCGAACGGCTCCAGCGCGTCCACCAGCGCCACCTCGACGTCCTTGACCAGCCGCTGGTACTGGAACCCGTCGTCCAGCACCACCACCTGCGCCCCGAACTCCTCCACCGCGCGCCGGCCTGTCCGCCTGCGGTCCTTCCCGGCCAACACGAACACTCCCGGCAGCTCCTTCGCCATCAAGTACGGCTCATCGCCAGCATCCCCGGGGCCCACCAGAGGACCGAATCCCTCCGACACAACCACCCCTCCCTTTTCGCCCGCGCCCCGATACCCGCGGCTCAGGACCGCCACTCGGCGCCCCCGCTCGGCAAGCCACTTCGCTGTCGCAACCGTCGCTGTGGTCTTCCCGGTCCCTCCCAACGTGAGATTGCCGATGCTGATCACGGTCGCTGGCAGCCGCGTCCGCTTCGCGAGCCCACAGCGGTAGCCCGCCAGGTGTCCCCGTAGCGCCGCGCCGTACAGCACCGACAACCCCCACAGACCCACCTCTGCCAATCGCTCCCACGGCCCCTCGCCCTCTCCTCGTAGGAGCCACTCCCACCTGCCCCGCGCCTCTCCCTTCACTGGGCGCCTCCGGCGCGCAGCATGGCGCGCGCCGCTTCCGCACACCGCTCAGATGCCCCGCGCTGACGCTCGATCAGGCGCCGCGCCCGCTCCGCAACCCGCTGCCTCAGCTCCCGGTTCCCCGAGATCCGCAGGAACTGCTCCGCCAGCTCTTTGCCGCTCTGGACGCGGATGCCCACTCCCTCTCTCAGCACGAGCTCGGCCACATCCGCGCAGTTCTCCGTGTGCGGGCCGAACAGCACCGGCCGCTCCGCCGCAACCGGCTCCAGCAGATTGTGCCCGCCGACGGGCACGAGCGTCCCTCCGACGAACCCGGCCGTCGCGAATCCGTAGCCTGCCCGTAGCTCGCCCATCGTGTCCAGCAGCACCACGGCCTCAGATCGCCCTGCTCCACCTTCGCTCCGCCGCGCCACCTCGAGCCCGCGACTGCGCACCATCTCGCACACTGCCTCCGTTCGCTCCAGATGCCGCGGCGCGAGCAGCAATCGCGCCGATGGCAGCTCCTGCCGGATCCGGCGGAACGCCAACACCACCTCCTCCTCTTCCCTCGGATGGGTGCTTCCCGCCACCAGCCACACCTCCCCCTGACCGACACCCAGCTCTCGGGCCAGCCGCGCCTCCGCCCTTTCGTCTCGATCTGCCAGTGCATCCACCTTCGTATTGCCAGCGATCACCACTTGCCTCTGACTCACCCCGAACCGGCGCAGCCGCTTCGCATCCCCTGCCGACTGCACGCAGAGAACGTCCGGCAGACGGTAGAGCCACCTCACAAACCCCGACGCCCACCGTCCGCGCTGCACCATCCGGTCCGACACCCGCCCGTTCACCACCAGCACCCGCGCCCCCATCATCCGCGCCAGCCCAAGCAGGTTCGGCCACAGCTCCTTCTCCACGACCACCACCAGATCCGGCCGCAGGCGCCGTAGCGCCAGCCACATGCAGTTCGGCGAGTCGAAGGGCAGATAGAAGAGCGCGTCGGCCCTCGCGCAGCTTTTCTTCGCCACCGCCATGCCCGTGTCTGTGTGCGTGGACACTCCGATGACGGCATTCGGAAACGCCTCGCGCAGCGCGGCCACAACCGGCTGCGCCGCGCCCATCTCCCCCGCCGACACCGCGTGCACCCAGATGCGCGGCCGCCCCCCTGGGCGAGCCCTCGGCACGAACCCAAACCGGTGGCCCCAGTGCCCGACCTGCTTCCTCTTCACCAGCAATCGCCACCCAAGCCACAGCACCACAAACGGCATGGTGGCCATCAGCAGCAAATCGTAGGCCACCAACGCCAGCGCCGGCCCAAGCCGACCGCGCCCGGCATCGTCCCCAACCTCGGGCCGCCTCTCATGCTCCCTCATGGCGACGCCGGAGCCTCCTCTCCCGGCGGCGCAAGCTGCGCCTCGTAGAGCCGGCGATACACCCCGCCCTCGCTGAACAGCTCGGCGTGCGTGCCGTCCTCTACGATGAGCCCGCCCTCCAGCACTAGAATCCGGTCGGCCCGCTGGATCGTCGACAGCCGGTGCGCGATGATGAGAGTGGTACGCCCCTCCATCAACCGCTCCAGGGCGTCCTGCACCAGAGCCTCCGACTCCGCGTCGAGCGCGCTCGTTGCTTCGTCCAGAATCAGCACCCGCGGGTCCCGCAGCACGGCCCGCGCAATCGCAATGCGCTGCCTCTGGCCCCCCGACAGCTTTGCGCCTCGCTCCCCAACCGTTGTATCGAACCCCTCCGGCAGATCGGCGATGAACTCCGCTGCGTTTGCCGCGCGCGCCGCTTCCTCCACCTCCGCCAGACCGGCCTCCGGCTTCCCATACGCGATGTTATCGCGCACCGAGCCGCTGAACAGAATTGGCTCCTGGGGTACGATCCCGATCTGGGCCCGCAGCGACCTCAGCGTCACCTCCGCAATATCCACCCCATCTATCTCGATGCGGCCCGCGGTCGGATCGTAGAAGCGCGGGATCAGGTTCACCAGACTCGTCTTACCCGCGCCGCTGGCGCCCACCAGGGCCACCACCTGTCCCGGCTCGATCCTCACCTCGACATCCCTGAGCACCGCCCCCCCATCCCCATACCGAAACTCCACGTGATGAAACGCGATTCTCCCCTCCACCCGCGGCAGCTCCCGCGCACCCGGCGCCTCCGGCACCTCCTCGCGCGTGTCCAGCACCTCGAAGATCCGGTCTCCCGCCGCCGCTGCCTGTTGGCCAGAGAGCCAGATCTTCCCGAGCAGGCCGAGCTTGCTGCCCAAGCGCTGTCCCACATACGCGAACGCGATCAGCGTCGCCACGGTCAACGGCCCCTTGATCGTGAAATATCCGGCCACATAGATCAGCACCAGCATTCCGAACGCGCTGATCACCTCCACCAGCGGCAGCAGCACCGAGATCACCTGCGCCACGCGCATGTTCGCCCGGTAGTTGCTCTCGTTGATCTCCCGGAACCGCTCCGCCTCCTTCTCCTCCATGCCGAAGATCTGCACCGTCTCGATCCCCACCAGCCGCTCCTGCACATACGCGTTCAGCCTGCCCAGCCTCCGCTGCACCTCTCGCGTCAGTACGCGCAGCCGGTCTCCCGAATGGGCGATGACCAGCGATACCCCTGGGACGCAGGCCAGCGCAAATAGCGTCAGCCGCCACTCCAGAGAGGCCATCACCGCAACCGCAATCACAATCGTCAGCGGCGACCGAGCGGCCTCCACCAGGTCCGTGCTCAGCGCGCGCTGGAGCACCATCACATCGTTGCTCACCCGAGACAGCAGGTCCCCCGTCGCCCGCGAGCGGTGGAATGCCAGTGACTGTTTCATGAGATGATCGTTCAGCCGCTCCCGCAGCTCCCGGATCAGCCCTTGCGCAAACCGCTGCGACAGATACCGGTTCCCGAAGCTGAACACACACTTCACCAGCCACGCCGCCAGCGTCAGCGCAGCGAACACCAGCAGGCTCCGCAGTCGCTCCGGCGTGCTGCCCACCTTCACCCATCCCAGCCGCTGAATCCAGTCCACAGCCCCCGCCGGCGCCTGCCCGGTCAGCACCTCGGGCGAGGGAGCGATGGCCAGGAACATCAGCGCCAGCAGGACCGGAATCACGGCCGTGTCAACCGCCGCCTCGGCCAACACACACCCGAGCGCCGCCCACGCCGACCACAGTCCGGTGCGCGCCTTCCGCACCAACCGGCCCAAGGCCTGCAGCGCGCGCGTCCCTTTCGAGCCGCCCTTGTCGCCCGTCGGCTCAGTCACTCCAGCTCTCCCCTTCCGTCAGCTCCAACACCAGCTCTGCCGTCCGCTCCGAAGCCCCCGCTGGTCCCAGGTTCCTCACCACCTCCCCCAAACCCGCCAGCACCTCTTCCCGCCGCTCCCCCTCCGCTAGCAGCGCCCCCACCTCCCTTGCCACCGCTTCCCCACTTGCCGCTGACCCTAGCAGCTCCCTCACCACCTCCCGCCCCGCAATGATGTTCGGCATTGCAGCCCACCGCTGCCGCCCGATCAGACCCCGAAACAGCCGATATTGTACCGTCGTCGCCGCGCTCGCCCGATACACCACCACCATCGGAACTCCCAGGCACGCGAACTCCAGCGCCGCTGTCCCCGAGCACACCGCCGCCGCTCGCGCCAGTTGGAGCGCGTCGTAATCCATCCCCCGAAGCAGTGTCGCTTTCACCCCGGGCCGCGCGAACCAAACCCCCCCATGCGTCTCGCAGGGCGAGTTCGCCCCAGGTGCCCCGCACAGCACCCCCGCCCCCCG
>DAOVEW010000051.1 GCA_030668755.1 Bacillota bacterium
CGCCCGCCGACACATTGATCGTGGTGGCCCTGGCTCCCAGCTCCAAGCTCACAGTGAGCCGAGTCGGGTCTCTCTCAGCGTCAACGCGCCGCACGAGGTCGTGGAGGGCAAGGCCGTCCACGGTGAGCGCGACTACGCGCAGGTCCAGCTCGTCGGCCACGCGCAGATACTCGCGCGCCAGCTCCTGCGGCCCCGCAACGACCAGAACGTCCGTCAGCCCGGCCTGCTCCGGCGACGGGCCGAGTGCCTGGAAGTCCACTACGACCTGGTCTATCGGGAGCGGGATATGGTCGGCGAGCTCATATTCGACGACGCGCCTTAGCTCTTCCCGATCGGCCTGAGGGAAGGCGCTGATGCGCGTCGTCACCTGGCTTCGCGGGATGACCAGCACGGCCCGGCGGCTTCTTATTCGTGCCCGGTCGAGGGCCCGTCGCATGGCCGCTACCAGCGGAGCATGATCCCCGCCGATCTCCCAGCGGTAGTCCGGGGGGAGCTCTTCGCGCGCAAACCGGATGGACCGCACGCCGCCGCGCCCCACAACGAGCTGGGCGACTTTCACCGAACCGGAGCCAACCTCGATGCTTACGGGTCTACCGAAGGAAAGCACGAACGTGTCTCCTGGATCTCATGCCTTCGTTTCCTCGATCGCCGGTAAGGGCCAGTCTTGCTCCGACTGCCGGATGATAACTACCATATCCGGAAAGCGCCGCACTAGGACGCGCAGGTTTCGGAAGCTGCGGTCTGATTCGGTCCACCCCATCGACTCTAGGATGAAGCTGGATGATTTCGTGGTAACGCGATCTATCATCTGCACGAAGAGGTCTCTTCCGTTCGGCTGCTGGAGGATGAAGTCTGCCGCGTCGCCGAGGGATAGGAAAGCCGCTGTGTCGCGGCGCTCGCCGATGGCATCCGCGAGATCATCCGAGCTTCCCGGCAGCGTCGCGAGGACCGAGAGGGGAGCGGTGTTGAGGTTGATCTTCCCGCGAGAGACGGGGCCTGACTCCACGCATACGAGATCGATGATCTGTGCGACCTTGGTGTGATGAAGCCCGGCCACGGTCACGAGCTGGGCGAGCGAGGTGTATCCCGGCCGGCCTGCCTGGAGCAGGTCTCGCAGCCCGCGCCAGATCTCCTCTACTTCGTACATGGAAAGCACCGAGCCGAGCCTCGCCATCACCATGTTCCGGTAGGCCTGCTCTCCCCAGTTGCGGAAGGAGTCCAGGCCGAGCTTGGGCTGTCCGCTCGGGTCGAGGTTAGACGAGAACGAGCATATGGTGACCATGTCCGCCAGGCCGGCAGCCTCTTCGGTGCCGAAGAACATCTCCGGCGTCACGCCGCGCACCAGCAGGAGTTCCCCCACGCTTTGGAACGGCCCGTTCCGCGGCGAATACGGGTGGGCAAGCGCTGCATAGTACTCTTGCTCCGCGCCCCCTGGCGCCGGGGTGCTGCCTCTATCTCGCCAGTCAATGATGGCCGCAGCCACCTGCGAGTCGTTCGTCAGCCGCACTAGGGTTTCGTAGTCCGCCTCGTTGATGTTGATACGCCCACAGGTGTCGTGCACCCTCACGCGGTAGTACCCCCTGCCGAGCTGCTGCGGCAGGTCGAGGGGCGCCTCGGCGTCAGGGCCCCAATCGTCCAGAAGTGTGTCGAACCTAGGGTCGTCATAGAGGAGAATCGCGCGCGCCTGGTTCAAGCCCGCCTCCGCCAGAAACAGCGACTGAATCCGATCCAGCCCCGTGCGGGACGCGAGCAGCTCCACCCGCACCGCGGTGCTGATACCCACGGCCAGCAGCGAGAGAAGAGCGACCGCGAAGACGGCCAGTATGAGAACGACACCGTCCTGACCGTCTCCGGTCTTAACACGCCGGGATCGGGATGATGCTGTGGTACTCATGGTCGTTCTCGCGGACGTCGCGCACCGTGATGTCAACTGCGACTGCCTGTGGCAACTTGCGCTCATCTTCCGTCGTTGCCCAGGTTCCGCACCAGTTCTCTCCATCGAAATAGTCGAAACGAAGCGCGATGACAGCGTCTGAGATGAGCTCCGAGTTGAGGTGCTGGCCCGCCGGTTGCTCCAGGAGCGACCACTCGAAGACGGGCACGGGCCACGTCGTTCGATAGAGTCCGGCAGATGCACCACTTGCTGCCTCTCGGAACTCATAGCGGACGGCGATGTAGTCAGTAACGATTGGCCGTAGCTCCTCGTCCCACTCGGAGAGCTCCTCCTCCGGCAGCAGCGCCAGCCGGGCCACGGAACTGCTCTCCGTGCAGAACTCCAGCGTGTCGATTGTGACGCTCTCGTCGCTTGTGGGCATTCCAAGAAAGTACCCCGCGTCCTTGTCGAGCCCCAGGTAGGCGCCGCGGATGTCGCGACTCAGCAGCTCGACAATCGCGCGCGCCTCCTGATTCAATGCAGCGGCCTCCTGTGACCGTCGCCACACGTTGAGGCAGGTGGAGATGCTCAGCGTGATGCCGCTCGCCAGCAGGACCACGAACGTCATCGCGATGGTCAGCTCGAGCAGTGTGAACCCGCGCCTGTCTCGCGCGCTGTCAGAAGACCGCTGTCGAGAACCAGATCTCACGTGTTCTCCCTGCCTCCGGCGCGAGTATCACCAGGCTGACGTGCATCACATTCAGCTCGTCAGGTTCGGATACGGTCATCTCCCACCCGTGCTGCGGGAAGTCCGGCGCGAAGTCGCCGGTTGACACGCCGACGGGCAGTTCCTCCCGCCCGAGAAGCCGGATCTCAGCCAACTTCTGCTGGGCCAGAAAGGCAATCGCGGTATCGTTGTTGGCGGCGCCCGTCACGCGGCCCGCCATTGAGAACGCGGTCAGTGCCGCCAGCAGCCCCGTCGCCAGGATGGTGGTGGCCACCAGCACCTCGACCAGCGTGAAGGCTCTGCTCCGGATCCCCTTAGTCACTGACAGTCACTCTCCCGGTTGTCGGTGCAAGGTCCACACGGGTCTCGCGACCGCGGTCGTCTGCGAGCACCAGCTCCGCACCATCGGTGCGGCCGTCCGGGTAGAAATAGATGCCGATCTGACCGAACGCGTCGGCGGTCTCCCCGGACACCGTCATATCTACGAGCGCGAGGCTCTCGGGTAGGCGCACTTCGCGTCTGTTCAGCGTGGGGAGCAGCTCGAATTCACTTCGGTCGACGGCCGGATCGGTCTGCACCTCAGCCCACAGAACGCCCTCGACAGGGTTGCACATAACTCGCACCAGCCTGCCCTGCGCCACGGCATGCGTCCGCGCCGAGGTGAGGAGCCCCACCAGCTTGCGCAGTGCCGCCCTGCGCTCCGCGCCGCGCAGCACCCCGCCGAAGCTCGGTCTCAGGGCAAAGAACCCGATGGCGACGATGGCCATGACGACCAGGAGCTCTATGAGCGTGAACCCGGGTCCACCCCTGCTGGTTTCTCTGCGCCGCGTCATCGACACCGTTGTGTACCTATTCCTCGTCCGCGTTCGTGATGTCAGCGGTGTATTCGTTGTCGCCGCCGGGACGGCTGTCCTCGCCGTAGGATATCAGGTCATAGCCGTCGGGGTTGAGCTGACCGGGGCAGCGGTACACGTACTCGCTGCCCCAAGGATCGGTCGGCACCCGCTTCTTGACGTAAGGCCCGTTCCAGTTCTGCGGCTGTGGGTCCGATGAGGGCTTGGTGCGAAGCGCGCTCAATCCCTGCTGGGTTGTCGGCGCATAGCCGTTGTCTGCCGCGTAGAGGTCGAGCGCCGTCTCCAGCGTGCAAACGTCCTGGACGGCTCTGGCTCGTTTTGCGTATCTGATCCGGTTCGTGACCTGGATGGCCACTGCGCCCGCCAGGATGGTGATGATGGTCATCACGACGACCAGTTCCACCAGGGTGAAACCCCGGCTCCGCTCTCGAGTAGTCCGCCAGCGTGTCACGGCTCCACTCCCTCCACTCAGCGACCGATGGCCGCGTTGATCTGGAAAATGGGCAGCAGCACCGCCAACACGATGAAGCCGACGATGATGCCCATGATGATGATAACGAAGGGCTCCAGCAGCGTCGTCAAACGGCCGAGCGTGCTGTCCACCTCGAAGTCGAGGCTGTCGGCGACTCGGCTCATCATCTCCGACAGGCGTCCCGTCTCTTCGCCCACGGCGGCCATATGAACGAGCACGGGTGGAAACATGCCCGCGCGTTCCAGAGCGGCTGCCAGGCCGGTGCCTTCGCGCACCTCGTCGCGCATGGCCTCTACTGCACGCGTCATTGGACGATTGCCGACAGCGTTGCCGCTGATCTCGAGCGCGGTCAGGATGGGCACACCGCCTCCCAGCATGGTGCCGCAGGTGCGCGCCAGCCGAGAGACCGCCATCTTGTGCCAGATCGGTCCCAGCAGCGGCAGCCGCAGCGTCCAGACGTCCAAGGCCTCTCGGCCGCCGGGGGTCCGCATGTACCAACGGATGCCGAGGGCGCATACTACTATGAACAAGAGAAGCAGCCACCAGATCTTGCCGAGCACCCCGGCGACGATCAGCAGTATCTGGGTTATGAGTGGGAGGGTCTGCTCGAGCTCCGCGAAAAGGGCGGAGAGCTTCGGGATCAGGAAGCCGACGATGAAGGCGACGGCTCCGATCGCGACTGTGATCAGAACGGCCGGGTACAGGAGCGCCGAGATGACCTGAGATCGCCGCTGATGCGACTTCTCCAGGAATTCCGCCAGGCGCAGCAGCACTGCGTCGAGATGGCCGCTGGTCTCGCCCGCGTGGACCATGTTCACGTAGAGGTCGCGGAAGTGCCTGGGGTGCCTGCGCAGGGCTTCCGAGAGAGGCTGGCCCTCTTGTACGTCGGTCCTGATCGCCTCGATGAGATTTCGGAGGCCGGCAGAGCTGCTCTGCTCCGCCAGCACAGAGAGGCTGCGGAACATCGGCAGCCGGGCGGCGGTCATGTCCGCCAGTTGCCGGGTTACCAGGACGATATCGCTGCCGCCAATCCCGCGGCCGCGCCCCATCTGCCTGGGCCGGCGCAGAGCCGTCTGCGCCGCCTCGCCGATGTCGGCCGGGAAGTATCCCATTTCGCGGAGGCGACGCTTCACCTCTTCAGGGCTCTCGGCGGCCATCTCTCCGGCGATCTGCTTTCCCTCGCGGTCCAGCGCGAGGTACCGGTAACGCGCCATGCTAGATCTCGTCTCGCTGGCAGACCCGCATCACTTCTTCGATGGCGGTATTGCCCTCCAGCACCTTCTGCCGTCCATCGGCCAGGAGCGTACGCATGCCCTTCTCCACGGCGCCCTGCTTGATCTGGTTGGAGGGCGCCTTGTCGATGATTTGCCGGCGCACCTCCTCATCGACGGGGAGCAGCTCAAACACCCCGATGCGGCCGAGATAGCCCTTCCGACACAGCTCGCAGTGGCCCGTGTGGTACAGGGTTCGCGCGTCCATCTCGTCCCGGCTCAGCCTGATCTCACGCAGCTCCTCCGGAGTCGGCTCGAAGGCGACCTTGCATCGCGGGCAGAGCGTCCGCACGAGGCGCTGTGCCAGCACGCCGATGAGCGACGACGCCACCAGGTAAGGCTCGATGCCCATGTCCAGGAGACGGGTAATGGCGCCCGCGGCATCGTTCGTGTGAACTGTGCTGAACACCAGGTGCCCTGTGAGTGCCGCGTGAATCGCGATACCCGCGGTCTCTCGGTCGCGAATCTCGCCCACCATGATGATGTCGGGGTCCTGCCGCACTATGTGGCGAAGTCCGGAGGCGAAGGTCAAGCCGATCTCGGGGCGGACGCCGATCTGGTTCGCCCCCGGCAGCTCGTACTCGACTGGTTCCTCGATTGTGATGACCTTCTTCTCGGGCGAGTAGATCTCGTGCAGCGCCGCGTAGAGCGTCGTCGTCTTCCCCGATCCGGTGGGGCCGGTCACGAGGATGATCCCATGAGGTCGAGAGATGACGCGTCGGAACTGCACGAATGTGTCCTGGGGCATGCCCAGGTCGGTGAGGGCCATGAGCCCCGCCGACCGGTCGAGCAGGCGGATGACAGCGCTCTCTCCGTGAAGCGTCGGGATAATGGAGACGCGTAGGTCTATCATGCGGGGGCCCAGCTTTATCCGGACGCGGCCGTCCTGGGGCAGGCGGCGTTCCGCGATGTCCATATCGGACATGATCTTGACGCGAGAAATGATGGCGGGATGCAGATGTCGGGGAGGAGAGGAGGCATCGTGCAGCACGCCGTCCACTCGGTAGCGGACGCGCAGAGCCCCTTCCTGGGGCTCGACATGGATGTCGGAGGCTCGTTCCTGAATCGCCTGGTGCAGGATCAGGTTGACGAGCTTGATGACCAGCGCCTCGCGGGCCATCTTCTGGAGATCGGCGATCTCCAGATCCTCTTCCGCGACCTCCTCGGCCTGCATGTCGTCTATGTCGCGGAACATCTTCTGCATGTAGGACTGCTCGATGGCCTCGGAGATCTTGCGGGGGCTGGCCACGACCGCCCGAACGTCGCGGCTCGTCAGCAGGCGCAGGTCGTCGAGCACCGTCACATCGAAGGGATCGGCCACGGCCACGACCAGCGTGTGGTCTTCCTCTCGCACGGGGAGAACCTGGTGGCGCATGGCGAACTCGCTCGGGACCTGCGAGAGCAGCGCCGAGTCCGTGTCCCGATCGATCTCGGCCACGTACTGCAGTCCCAGGTGCCGGGCCACCGCCGAGTAGATATCTTCCTCTCGCGCGACGCCGAGCCGCACCGCGACCTCGTCGAGCCGCTCCAGCTCGCTGCTACGGGCGGAGGTGATGGTCTCCAATTGCTCTCGGCTGACGACCCCGGCCTCCACCAGCACCTGGGCCAGTGGATCCCCGGACATCTCGGCCATGCCAGCACTCCTTGGTGAGGAC
>DAOVEW010000317.1 GCA_030668755.1 Bacillota bacterium
ACATCTTCGAGCGCAGGGGTCGGGACCTCTACTGCGAAGTGCCCATACCCTTCACCGCCGCGGCCCTGGGCGGCGGGATCCATGTGCCCACACTGGACGGACCGGAGGAATTGACTATCCCGCCCGCCACTCAGACAGGCGAGAGCTTTGCCCTGCGGGGTAGAGGCCTGCCCGATGTCCGGACCGGGGTACGCGGCTCGGAGCACGTCCGGGTGCGCGTGGTCACACCCACCAAGCTCACGGCTCGGCAGCGAGAGATCCTCGCGGAGTTCGCCAGAGAGGGGGGCGATCGGGTGGATGACGAGAAGGGATGGTTCGCTCGGTTCCGCGATGCCCTGCGGGGCAAGGAGTAGCCCAAGCCCTACTGTCGGCGGCCCTTACCCCGTCTCCGCTTGTCCTTCGGCCCCGAGTCCGCGTGCTTCGTCTTGTCGCCCGACTGCTCGCGCGAGGCTCGCCCTTGCGCTGAGAGTTCGGCCGTCGGAATCTCTATCAGGACGCCATCATTCAAGGCGACCACGGCTCGATCCCGCAGAAGGTTGATTTCCTTGATCTTCCCCGGTCCGTAGTCGGTCTCGATGTGGCTGCCAGCTTTCGGAAGGCCCTCTCTGGACCTCCGGTAGTGCTCGTACTCGAAGCTCAGGCAGCACATGAGGCGCCCACAGACGCCCGATATCTTCTGTGGGTTGAGCGACAGATCTTGCGCCTTTGCCATCTTGATGCCGACAGGATCGAACGCGGTCAGGAACGTCGTGCAGCACAGAGGCCGCCCGCAGTGGCCCAGGCCCCCTCGCATCTTGGCCTCATCCCGGACACCTACTTGGTGGAGCTCCACCCGCGCTCGCAGCGCCCGCGCGAGGTCGCGCACCAGCGCCCGGAAGTCCACGCGCCCATCGGCACTGAAGTGGAGCACGATGCGCGAGCCGTCCAAAGTGGCCTCGGCCTCGATCAGCTTCATCGGGAGCCCGTGCTCGGCGATCTTCTCCGCGGCGATGTCAATGGCTTCTTTCTCGCGAGCGGCGTTCTTCTCGTCTCGCTCGAGGTCCTCTTCCGTTGCCTTCCGGACCACCGGCTGCAACTCTCCGGCCTCCCCTTGGGCCGTCTCCTCTGGGGCCGATCGCACTGCGCCCATCTCCAATCCCCGGGCCGTCCGGCACACCACCCAATCCCCGCGGTCCAGCTCCAGGTCGCCGGCATCGAAGTAGAATGCCGTTCCCGCTCTTCGAAAGCAGACGCAAACCACGCGCGGCATTACTCGCTCCTCATCTCCCACCCACCAGCTCCGCGCGGCGCTGGTGCCGCCGCGCCTCCTGCTCCAGCGGAAGTAAAGCCAGAACGCCCAGCGTCTCCTCCAGCCGGACGAAGATTTCCTCCATGTCGGCCTTACGCAGAGACACCACCACCCGGTCGTGGTTGACCAGGGCCACCCAGATCCGCGTCCGCGCCGGCAGCGCGCGACGCAGCCGCTGCGCCATCGCAGGCGTCAGCCGCCGCCCCTCGTCCAGCCGCAGCGACGCCAGGTAGCCATCCATCGCGATGCGCTGCACGCCGCCCACGGCGCACCGCACCTTCAGCCTCGCCAGGCGCACCAGCATCTCCACAGGCCGCGGCAAAGGCCGCCCAAAGCGATCGGCGATTTCAGCGCTCAACTCGTCCAAGCTCTCGTGATCCGGCGCGCTGGCGAGCCGCCGATAGAGCTCGATCCGCTGATTGAGATCGGGCGCGTACTCCTGCGGCAGATAGGCAGGCACCGGCAAGTCCACACTGACCTGCGGCCGAGAGACCGGCTCCTCGCCTTTCGCCTCCTGGACCGCATCGGCCAGCATTTGCATATAGAGTTCGAGCCCCACCGAGACGACGAAACCGTGCTGCTCCCGCCCAAGTAGGTTCCCGGCCCCCCTGATCTCTAGGTCTCGCACCGCGATCTTGAAGCCCGATCCCAGCTCCGAAAACTCGCGGACAGCGGCGATCCGCTTCTCCGCTCCTTCGGTGAGCTGCTTGAACGGCGTCCACATGAGGTAGGCATAGGCCTGCCGACTCGACCGTCCCACCCTCCCCCGCAACTGATAGAGCTGCGCCAGGCCGAGCCGGTCGGCGTCGGTCACGATCATCGTGTTCACGTTTGGGATGTCCAGGCCATTCTCGATGATAGTCGTGCATACCAATATATGGGTCTCGCCCGCGTAGAACTGAAACATGGCGCGCTCGAGCTGCCGCTCGCTCATCTGCCCGTGACCAACGACCACCCGCGCGTGTGGCACCAGTCGCTGGATGTGATGCGCAACGTGGTTGATGGATTGCACGCGGTTGTGCACGACGTACACCTGCCCGCCCCGCTCCAGCTCCCGGAGAATCGCTTCGCGGATGAGTCCGTCCTCCCTCGCCATCGCCCGCGTGATGATCGCCGTCCGGCCCTCCGGCGGGTCGTTGATGAGGCTCATGTCGCGGATGCCCGAGAGCGCCATGTGTAGGGTCCGCGGGATCGGGGTCGCGGTCATCGTCAGCACATCCACCGCCGTCCGGAGCTGCTTCAGCTTCTCCTTGTGCCGCACGCCGAACCGCTGCTCCTCGTCTATCACCACCAAACCGAGGTCCCTGAACTTGACGTCCTTCGAAAAGAGCCGGTGCGTGCCGATGACGATGTCCACCGACCCAGCCTCAAGCCCAGCGACGACTCGCTGCTGGTCCTTGCGGCTGCGGAAGCGGCTGAGCATCTCGATGCGAACCGGGTACGTGCCCAGCCGCTCGTTGAACGTGGCATGGTGCTGCTGCGCGAGCACCGTGGTGGGAACTAACACCGCCACCTGCTTGCTGTCCATCACCACCTTGAAGGCGGCGCGCATCGCGACTTCGGTCTTCCCATAACCTACGTCGCCGCACACGAGCCGATCCATCGGCCGGGGCGCCTCCAGATCCCGCTTCACCGCCTCGACGGCGCCCAGTTGATCCGGCGTTTCCTCATACTCGAAAGCATCCTCCACCTCGCGCTGCCAGGGCGTATCCGACCCGAAAGCATGTCCCGGCCGACGCTGCCGCGCGGCGTAAAGCTGCAAGAGCTCCCCCGCCAGCTCGCGGGCGGAACGTCG
>DAOVEW010000023.1 GCA_030668755.1 Bacillota bacterium
TCGCCTTGCCGACGGCCTCCGCGGCCGCCGTACCCCGCCGAGAAGCGCCCTCGGACACCAGCCCATGCTCCAACGAGCTGGCGGCCGCGAGCGTCCGCTCGGCCTCGTCGTCCACGACCTGCGCGTAGATCTGCCGCAGGCTGCGAAACACACAGAGCCTGGGCCGTTCGGCGGTGCCATGGACGCGCTTGCGGACACGCCGATGGCGTCGCACCCTGCCCCTGATTCGCCGTAGATAGACTGCCGTCACGCTAGCTCGCTCCCTCGCGGACTACTGGACCGCCGCCTGGGCCACCTTTCCGGCCTTCCGTCGGATCCGCTCGCCCCGGTAGCGAAATCCTTTTCCCTTGTACGGCTCGGGCTTCTTGGCGCTGCGGATCGTCGCCGCAGTCTGCCCGAGCAGCTCCTTGTCGATGCCGCTCAAAGTGACGCGGCAGGCGAGGTACTCGTTATCCCCCGTCGGCACGAAGCTCTCCACCTCGGCCGAAATGCCCTCTGCGAGGTCGAACACCACCGGGTGAGAGAAGCCCAACTGCATGTTGAGCCGCCGCCCCCGCACCTCCACGCGGAACCCCACGCCGTAGAGCTCCAGCACCTTCACGTAACCCTCGCTGACACCCTGCACCATGTTCGCCGCCAGGCTGCGGGTGAGCCCGTGCAGCGACCGGTGCTCCTTGCTGTCCGAGGGCCGGCGCACAACGATGGCGTTGCCCTCGACCGCAATCTCCATCGCCGCGGGCAGCCGCCGCGAGAGCTCTCCCTTCGGGCCCTTGACGATCAACTCGCCGTCCCGGAGTTCGGCGCTGACCCCGTTCGGCAATGGAATTGGCGCTTGTCCGATGCGCGACATGATCGAGTTCTCCTACCACACGTAGCAAAGCACTTCGCCGCCGACCCGCCGCCGGCGCGCCTCGCGGTCGGTGAGTACGCCCGTCGAGGTCGACAGCACTGCTACGCCAAGCCCGCCCATGACCCGGGGCACACGCTTGGCGTCCACATATACGCGCAGGCCCGGCTTGCTCACGCGCCGCAGGCCCGTGATAACCGGCTCACCGTTCTCTCCATAACGAAGGTGGATTCGAATCTGCCCCTGACGCTTGTCGTCCACCAGGTCGTACTTCTGGATGTACCCCTGTCCCTTGAGCACTTTGGCGATCTCCAGCTTCAGCTTGGAGGCCGGGACGCGCACGTGCTCGTGGCGGGCCAGCATTCCATTCCTAATCCGGGTCAGCATATCGGAAATCGGATCCGTGACAGCCATGGGTCTTCCTTACCAGCTTGCCTTCGTGACGCCCGGCAAGAGGCCTCGAGACGCCATTTCGCGGAAGCAGATGCGGCACATGCCGAACCGCCGCATGAATGCCCGAGGTCGCCCGCAGATGCGGCACCTGTTGTATCGACGCGCCTTGAACTTCGGCGTGCGTTGCGATTTCACGATAAGTGCTTTACGCGCCAAGCCTCACTCCTCCCATCTCGGCCGCTAAGTCTCGCGCAGCGGCAGCCCGAACTCCCGCAGCAGCGCCAGGGCCTCTTCGTCCGTCGCGGCCGTCGTCACGATGGTCACATTCATGCCCTGAGTCCGGCTTACATTGTCCAGGTCGATCTCGGGAAACACCGTCTGCTCCCGCAGCCCGAGGTTGTAGTTGCCCCGGCCATCGACCGCGTCCGGGGACAGCCCCCGGAAGTCCCGGATGCGGGGCAGGGCGATGCTGATAAGCCTGTCCAGGAACTCGTACATCCGGTTGCGCCGCACCGTCACCTTGCAGCCGATCGGGTTGTCCTGCCGCACGTGGAACTGCGCAATGGAGCGCTTTGACCGCGTGATGACCGGTCGCTGCCCCGTGATCGTAGCGAGATCCTCGGCCGCGCTCTCCAGTATCTTCGGGTCCTGCGTCGCCGCGCCGACGCCCATGCTGACCACGATCTTCGAGAGCCGCGGCACTTCCATGATCTGACGATATCCGAAACGACGCATCAGGGCAGGAGCGATCTCCTCGAGGTAGCGCTCCTTGAGGCGCGGCCGAGCCGGCGCCTCGACAGTCGCCTCACCCGACGTATTGCTCTGTCGCTCCTGGGCCGTCATGGTCATCCTTTACCTGATGGCATCCACCGGCTCCCCACACCGGACACAGATGCGGACTACCTTGCCCTCGACCTCCCCCCGGCGCACCCGCGTTGGCCGGTCACAGCTCGGACAGACCAGCATCACGTTCGCGATGGCGATCGGACCGGGCTGCTCGGTCCGGCCCGACTGGATCTGGGTGCTCCGCGTCGCACGACCCCGCGGCCGGGCGTGCTTCACCATCATGTTCACACCCTCGACCACGACATGCTTGCGGTCCGGCAGCACCCGCAGCACGCGGCCGCGCCGCCCCGGCCGTCGGTCGGCCGCGCGCCGCTGTGCCTCCGGGTCAAGCCTGTCGATCTCCTCCGGAGTCAAGCGGCTCTCCCGGTCGCGGCCCGACCGCACGAAGACCGTGTCGCCCGCCTTTATTCGCGCCTTGGGTTTCCGAGCCGCGCGCGCCCGATTGGCCTTCACCTATATCACCTCCGGCGCAAGGGAGACAATTCGCATGAACTCCCTCTCTCGCAGCTCTCGAGCGACGGGGCCGAACACGCGCGTCCCACGGGGACTGCGCTGATCGCTGATGAGCACGCACGCGTTCTCGTCGAAGCGGATGATGGACCCATCTTGCCTGCGAAGGGGCTGCGCCTGCCGTACCACCACGGCCCGCGAGAGCTCTCCCTTGCGGACCGGCGCGCCGGGCGTCACCTGCTTGACGGACACGACGATGATGTCGCCGACCCGCGCGTACCTGCGGCTCCCGCCGCCGAGCACACGGATACATTCGGCGACGCGCGCTCCCGAGTTGTCTGCAACCTTGAGTCTCGTGCGAAGCTGGATCATCTTCTGTCCTGCCTCACGCTAGCGCCCCGCCGCCCCCTGCTGCTTTTCCTGCTTCGCGGCATCGACGATCTGCTGGGCCAGGTGAGAGGGCACTTCCTGGTAGTGCGAGAAGCGCATGCTGTAGCTGCCCCGCCCTCCTGTGAGCGAGCGCAGCTCAGACGAGTAGCTCGAGATCTCCGCGATCGGCACCAGCGCCCGGACCACCTGGTAGGTTCCCTTCGGCTCCATGCCCAGGATGTTGCCCCGCTTGCCGTTAAGGCCGCCGATGACATCCCCCATCTGCTCGGCCGGCACCACGACTTCAACCTCGACGATCGGCTCCAACAACTGAGGGCCGGCTTCCTCGGCGGCCTTCTGTAGCGCGATGGAGCCCGCTATCTTGAAGGCGAGGTCAGACGAGTCAACCTGGTGATGAGAGCCATCGTCGAGAATGGCCCGCAGGTCGGTCAGCGGATACCCGACGAGGCAGCCCTTGCCCGCCGCCTCGCGAACACCCTTCGCCACCGCGGGGATGAAGTTGCGCGGCACCGCGCCGCCCTTCACCGCGTTCACGAACTCGAATCCCTCGCCCCGTGGAAGCGGCTCCACTCGAATCCAGACGTCCCCGAATTGCCCTCGGCCCCCCGTCTGCCGCCTGAACCGCCCCTGGACGCGCGCCCTGCCCCGGATCGTCTCCTTGTAGGCGACCTTTGGGGCACCGGTCCGCACCTCCACACCGAACTTGCGCTGCAGACGCGACACGACCACCTCCAGGTGGAGGTCGCCCAGCCCCGACAGGATGCTCTCCTTGGTGTCCGGGTTCATCGAGAACTCGATCGTGGGGTCCTCCTCCGACAGCCGGGCCAGCGCGCTGCCGACCTTGTCTTCATCGGCCCGCGACTTGGCCGAGATGGCCCGGGAGAACACCGGCGTCGGAAAGTCGATGCCCGGCAGCACAATCGGGTTTCCCTCATCGCACAGAGTGTCCCCGGTGACAGTGGTCTGGAGCTTGGAGACCAGCCCGATGTCACCGGCCGGCACACTCGGCACGGCCTCCTGCTTCTTGCCGACCGGGGACAGCAGAGAGCCAATCCGCTCCCGCACCCCTTGGGTTGCGTTATAGCAGCTCGTGTCGCCGTGGAGCGTGCCGGAGTAGACCCGGAAGTAGGTCAAGCGACCCGCGTACGGGTCGGCGGTCGTCTTGAACACAAGCGCACTCAGCGGGGCATCGGGAGCGACGGGCCTCTCCTGCTCCCCCTGTGTGAGCGGCTCGGTCCCCTTCGCCGCCCCCATCTCCTTGGGAGAGGGGAGGTCCGCGACAATGGTGTCGAGCAGGCAGCGCACGCCCACCAGCTTGGTTCCCGCCAGCGCGAGGGTGGGGACCACCTTGCCCGCGACCGTTGCGGCGTGCAGGCCGCGGGCGATCTCGTCAGCCGAGAGAGATTCCTCTTCGAGGTACTTCTCCATGAGCTCATCGTCGGCTTCCGCCGCGGCCTCCACCACCTTCTCACGGTACTCGGCCACCACCTCCGCCATGTCGTCGGGAACCGGGCCCTCTGTCTCCTTGCCGTCGGCGGTCGTGTAGGCAACGCCCCTCACGAGGTCCACGACTCCCTTCAGACCGCCCTCGGCACCGATGGGCATCGTAAGGGCGACAGCGTTGCACTGGAG
This sequence comes from Bacillota bacterium, assembly GCA_030668755.1. Lineage (GTDB taxonomy): Bacteria > Armatimonadota > Hebobacteria > Hebobacterales > Hebobacteraceae > DAOVEW01. The sequence continues at coordinate 4,559 of DAOVEW010000023.1, forward strand.
ACGCTCCTTCACCTCGGCCAGGGTGCGTCCGAAATCAGTGTTCTCCCTATCGAGCTTCGTGATTGCCACCGCGCGCGGCACGCCCCGGTCACCGGCCATGCCGGCATAGGTCTCGGTCTGCACCTCGACCCCGGCGCCGGCATCGACCACCACCAATACTCCGTCCGCCACCGGCAGTGCGGCCGCCACCTCGCCGCTGAAGTCAGCGTACCCCGGGGTATCGAGCAGGTTGACCTTGGCCCCACGCCACTCACAGGGGGTCAAAGAGAGCGAGATCGAGGTCTTCCGAGCCACCTCCTCCTGGTCCGAATCCGAGACCGTAGTGCCCTCGTCCACGGAGCCCAGTCGATCGGTGACCCCGCTGACGAAAAGCAGTGCCTCCGTCAGGGATGTCTTGCCCGACTGGCCGTGGCCGACAAGCACCACGTTGCGCAACTGATCTGTCTCGTAGGTCCTCATGCTCTCAGCGTCTCCTGCCGGTACCCGACAAAGCCCGCGTTACTTGGCCTTCTCCAACACGGAGACGACGCGCCAGCGCTTTGCCTTGCTGATCGGTCTGCTCTCCATGATTAACACGCGGTCGCCGGCGCCACACTCGTTCTGCGAGTCGTGGGCCCTGCAGCGGGAAGTGCGCCGGATGACGCGCTTGTAGCGCGCGTGCCGCACGAGCCGCTGCACCTCGACGACCACGGTCTTGTCCATACGGTCGCTGACGACCACACCTTCTCGAACTTTGCGCGTTCCTCGCTGAACCATCGGGGCTTCCTCTAGCCGATTTCCTTCAGTCCTCTCTCGGAGAGGATCGTGAATATGCGCGCGACATTCTTCCGCACCTCTCGAACGCGGCGCGGATTCTCGAGCTGCTGAGTGGCCGCCTGGAAGCGCAGGTTGAAGAGCTCCTGCCGATCCTTCTCGAGCTGCTCTTGCAGCTCCACCGTCGTCATCTCTCTAAGCTCTCCCGGCTTCACCGGTGACACTCCCAACGTCATCTCGCATGACGAAGCACGTCGGCACAGAAAGCTTGTGTGCCGCCTTACGCAGGGCTTCCCTAGCCGTCTCCGGGGGCACGCCGCCCATCTCGAAGAGGACGCGGCCGCGCTTCACAACCGCGACCCAGTACTCCGGGGAGCCCTTGCCGCTGCCCATGCGGGTCTCGGCCGGCTTCGCGGTCACGGGCTTGTCGGGGAAGACTCGCACCCATACTTTCCCGGCACGCTTGATGTGGCGAGTCATGGCCACGCGCGCGGCCTCGATCTGCCGGCTGCTCATCCAGCAGTTGCCCATGGCGACGAGACCGTACTCCCCGGCGACAATCGTATTGCCCCGAGAGGCCTTACCCCGTCTGCGGCCCCTCTGTTGCTTCCTGTACTTGACCTTCGACGGCATTAGCATCTTCTTTGTGCTCCTCCGGCTCTTCGCCGGCACTCCCGCCCTCCGCCGCCTGATCGGCGGGCCGCTCCTGCTGCCCCTCGCTCTCCGCCCGCTCCACCTCGGCGGTTTTCCGGACCGCGCCGACGCGCCTCCAACCCTTGCGATGCCGCTCCGAGGGCGTCGTCGGTCTCTCAACCCTCATCCTCGGCTCGGGCACCGGCGCCTCAGGCAAGACATCGCCGCGGTAGATCCAGACCTTGATGCCGATGTTGCCGGACGCCGTCCGCGCCTCCGTGAACCCGTAGTCTATATCCGCGCGCAGCGTGTGCAGCGGGATCTTCCCATCCCGGTCCGCATATCGCCGAGACATCTCCGCGCCGCCCAGCCGCCCGGAGACCAGCACGCGCACCCCTTGCGCGCCCATCCTCATGGAGCGCTGAACCGCCTGCCGCACGGCACGCTTGAAGGCGATGCGCCGCTCGATCTGACTGGCCACATTCTCGGCCACGAGGGTGGCGTCGAGTTCGGGCTGGCGAATTTCCTCGACGTTGATATGCACCTTCTGCTTCGCGATCCGCTCGATCTCCGCGCGGATGTCCTCCACGCCGCGGCCGCCGCGGCCGATGATGATCCCTGGCTTGGCCGTGTGGAGCGTAAGCTTGAGCATATTGGGCGCCCGCTCGATCTCGATGCGACTGATGCCCGCGTCGCGGTTGCGCGCGCGTGACCCGCGCGCCGACCCATCGCCCGAGAACCGCTCTGTAAGCAACCGGCGCACCTGTGCATCTTGCAGGACCCAGTCCCGGTAAGTGGCCTTCCGCGCGTACCACCGGCTGTCCCAGTCCCGGATGATTCCCACTCGCAGTCCGATCGGGTTGACTTTCTGTCCCATCGGCTTCTCCTCCGACTCACTGCTCTTTGTCGCTCAGCACGATGCTTATGTGGCTGATGCGCTTGCGGATCATGCTGATTCGGCCCCCGGAGGCCGCCCGCCACCGCTTGAGCGTTGGGCCTCCGTCAGCGGAAGCCTCCGCGACCCACAGATCCTCCCGCTCCATGCCGTGGTTGTTCTCCGCGTTGGCCGCGGCCGAGTCCAATACCCGCCGAATCGCGCCCGCGGCCCGGTGCGGCATGACACCCAGCAACGACTGTGCATCCTTTAGCGGCAGGCCCTTGATGAGCTCCAGTGTTCGCCGCACCTTGCTGGGCGACATCCGTATGTATCTGGCAACCGCTCTCGATTGCATCAGGCGCCACGCTCCTCCAGGACCCCGATCACCTCAGCGCGGTCGAGCGCTCGCTACGGTGTCCGTGGCCGCGGAAATGCCGGGTCGGGGCGAACTCCCCGAGCTTGTGGCCCACCATGTTCTCGGTGATGAAGATGGGCACGTGCTTGCGCCCATCGTGCACCGCGATGGTCAGGCCAATCATCTCCGGCACGACTGTGGACGCGCGGGACCAGCACTTGATGACACGCTTCTCTCCCGAGGCGCTCAACTGCTCGACCTTCTTCAGAAGCTTGGGATGTACGTACGGCCCCTTCTTCAGCGATCTCGCCATCGCAACCCCCTAGCTCACTTCCTGCGCCGGCCGCGCACGATGAACTTGCCAGTGCGTTTGTTGCGCCGGGTCTTGCGGCCCAACGTCGGCTTCCCAGTGGGAGAGACGGGGCTCTTCCGCCCGATTGGGCTCTTGCCTTCCCCGCCGCCGTGTGGGTGATCTCGCGGGCTCATCACAACCCCTCGCACGTGCGGTCGGCGACCGAGGTACCGCTTCCGCCCGGCCTTGCCCAGCTTGATATTGCTGTGGTCGGGATTGCCCACTTGGCCGACCGTGGCCCGGCACCCGAGGAAGACCAAGCGCATTTCGGTGGAGGGCATTCGCAGAGTCGCGAACTTGCCCTCCTTGGCGACGAGCTGGGCGCCGGTGCCCGCACTGCGACAGAGCTGTCCGCCCCTGCCCGGGATCAACTCAATGTTGTGCACTATCGTTCCCACGGGGATGGCACTCAGGGGGAAAGCGGAGCCCGGTCGCAGCTCGAGGGTCTCGCCGCTGCGTGTGCGCGCTCCCACCGAGCTCCCCGACATCACCACGTCCCCGGCCCGCACGCCCGCGGGCGCAAGGATGTATCGCTTCTCACCGTCCGCGTAGTGCAGCAGTGCGATGTGGGCCGAGCGATTGGGGTCATATTCCAGCGCGGCGACCCGGGCGGGCACCATATCCTTGTCCCGCTTGAGGTCCACGACTCGATAGCGCCGCTTGTGGCCGCCTCCCCGAAACCGCACGCTGATCTTGCCT
>DAOVEW010000114.1 GCA_030668755.1 Bacillota bacterium
TCGCCGGCCCGCAATGTACGTCGGAACAACAGGGCCGCGCGGGCTGCACCATCTCTTTGTCGAGGTAGTGGACAACTGCATCGACGAGGTGATGGCCGGGTACTGCACACAGATCGACTGTGTGCTCCACAAAGACGATTCCATCTCCGTAACTGACAACGGCAGCGGCATCCCCGTTGACAAGCATCCCGTCGAGAAGCGCCCCGGTGTCGAGGTCGCTATGACGACTCTCCACGCGGGCAGCAAGTTCGGCGGCGGCGCCTACAAAGTGTCCGGGGGCCTACACGGTGTAGGCGTTTCGGTCGTGAACGCGCTATCGGACTGGCTCGAAGTCGAGGTCTCCCGCGATGGCAAGGTCCATCACATGCGGTTCGAGCGCCGGAAGCCGGTCAGCAAGCTCAAGACCAAGGGCAGGACGAAGAAGACCGGAACGAAGGTCAGCTACAAGCCAGATGGCGAGATCTTCGACAGCCTCGAGCACGAGCCCGAGCGGCTGCTGAACCGGTTGGAGGAGCTGGCCTACCTCAACCGCGACGTGAAGATCAACTTCACCAACGAGAAGACGGGCGAGACGGTCACCTACCAGGAAAAGAACGGAATCCAGGCCTACGTCGAGCATCTCAACAGCGCGCGCGACGCAATGCACCGGCCGATCTACTTCGCCCGCAAGCGGGGCGACACCGAGGTCGAGATCGCGCTCCAGTACAACAGCGGCTATCAGGAGACGATCCTCTCCTATGCTAACAACATCCACACCGCCGAGGGCGGCACTCATGTCTCCGGCCTGAAGACCGCGCTGACGCGGGCGATCAACCAGCATGCCCGCAAGGCCAACCTGCTGAAGGAGAAGGACCGGAACTTTGTGGGCGACGATGTGCGGGAGGGGCTGACGGCCGTCATCAGCATCCGGCTCACCCAGCCGCAGTTCGAGGGCCAGACCAAGACCAAACTCGGCAACAGCGACATCGAGGGAATGGAGAACTCCATCGTCGGGGAGGCGCTGACGGACTACCAGGAAGAGCATCCGACGGTGGCCCGGAAGATCGTGGACAAGGGCGTCACGGCCGCCCGCGCCCGGGATGCGGCGCGGCGCGCGGCGGACTTGGTGAAGCGGAAGGGCGCGCTGGAAAACGCGAACATGCCGGGGACGCTGTGGGACTGCCAGGAGCGCGACCCGTCGAAGACCGAGCTGTTCCTGGTAGAGGGCAAGTCGGCGGGCGGCAATGCCAAGCAGGGGCGCGATAGCCGCTATCAGGCGATCCTGCCGCTGCGGGGCGTGGTGCTAAACGTGGAGCGGGCGCGCTTCGATCGCATGCTCAAGAACCAGGAGATCATGACCCTCATCGCGGCGCTGGGGGCGAGCATCAACCTGAACGGCGGCAACGGCGAGAGTGGCGGGAACGGCGAGAGCGAGGAGTCGCACACGTTCCTCGACATCTCGAAGCTGCGCTACGGCAAAGTCATCATCATGGCGGACGCGGACGTGGACGGCGCGCACATCCGCACGCTCCTGCTGACGTTCTTCTTCCGCTACATGCCCAAGCTAATCGAGGACGGCCATCTCTACATCGCGCAGCCGCCCCTCTACGGTGTGCGAAACGCGCGAGAGATTCTCTACGCCCACAGCGATCAGGAGCTGGAGGCAATCCTCAAGCAGGTCAAGGCGAAGAACCCACAGATCCAGCGCTACAAGGGCCTCGGGGAAATGAACCCCGACCAGCTCGCCGACACCACCATGGATCCCGAGAAGCGCCGCATCAAGCGGGTCGCCCTGGACGACGCCGCGGCCGCCGACCGCATCTTCTCCACCCTCATGGGCGATGTCGTGGAGCCGCGGAAGAACTTCATCGTCAAGTACGCCAAGGAAGTCCGCGACCTGGATCTGGTCGGCGCCTAGCGGCCCGTGCCGGCGCAGGTTGACAACGTGCGCCACAGGGAGCTTCGGCAGCAGAGCTACCGAAGCAACGCCTATCCGGTCTAGGGGCGTGTCGCCCACTACTTGCTGGTGCCAGGATGAAATGATAATCGGAGACCTTGTATGGCCAAGCCCAAGGAAGCAATCCGCGTAACCGACATCGACATCGAAGAGGAGATGCGCGAGTCGTTCATGACGTTCGCCATGAGCGTCATCATCGCCCGCGCCCTGCCGGATGTGCGCGATGGCCTCAAGCCCGCCCAGCGCTGCATCCTCTATGCGATGCACGACCTCAACCTGACCCCCGGAGCGCAGCACCGCAAGTGCGCCAAGATCGCGGGCGACACCTCCGGCAACTACCACCCCCACGGCCAGGAAGTCGTCTATCCTACCCTCGCCCGCATGGCCCAGGACTGGAACATGCGGTATCTCCTCGTAGACGGCCACGGCAACTTCGGCTCCGTCGATGGCGACCCGCCCGCGGCGATGCGTTACACCGAGGCCCGCATGTCCGACTACGGCGCCGAAATGCTCGCCGACATCGAGCGCGACACCGTAGACTTCGTCCAGAACTACGACCAGACCCGCACCGAGCCCACCGTCCTCCCTGGCCGCTTCCCCAACCTCCTCTGCAACGGCGGCTCCGGCATCGCCGTCGGAATGGCCACCAACCTCCCCCCCCACAACCTCGGAGAAGTCGTGGACGGATGCGTCCTCCTTATCGACGATCCCGACGCAGACCTCGACGCCATCATGAAGGTGCTGCCCGGCCCGGATTTCCCAACCGGCGGGCTGATCCTCGGGACCTCCGGCATCCGGCAGGCCTACGAAAGCGGCCGTGGCTCGATCACCATGCAGGCGCGCGCGGTCATCGAGCCGATGGACGGGAGCCGGAACGCGATCCTCGTCACGGAGTTGCCCTATCAGGTCAACAAGGCGAATCTGGTCGAGCAGATCGCCGAGTTGGTGAACAACAAGCGGATCGAGGGGATCAGCAGTCTCCGCGACGAGTCCGATCGCAAGGGCATGCGCGTTGTCGTCGAGCTCAAGCGCGAGGCCAACGCGCACGTGGTGCTCAACGCCCTCTACAAGCACACCCGAATGCGTACCAGCTTCCCGGTCAACGCCGTCGCCCTCATCCCGGAGTACGCCGGCCAGCAGCCCGGCGAGCCGGTGCCCCTCGTCCCCCGCACCATGGGCATCGAGAACCTCATCACTCACTTCTTGGACCACCGGCGCGAGGTCGTCGTGCTTCGCAGCCAACACGACCTGGTCCGCGCCCAGGCCCGCGCCCACATCCTCGAGGGCTATCGCATCGCCCTCAAGAACCTCGACGAAATCATCAAGATCATCCGCCAGGCGGCGGGCCCGCCCGAGGCGCGCGACAAGCTGATGAAGCGCTTTAAGCTCTCCGAGCGACAGGCCCAGGCCATCCTCGAGCTCATGCTCCAGCGCCTCACCAGCCTCGAGCGCAAGAAGATCGACGAAGAGTACAAAGAGGTGATCAAGACCATCGGCCGATTGGAGGACATCCTCGGCAAGCGCCTCTCAGCACTGGTCGGCGGCGAAGACCGGCTTATGGCCACCCGTGAGTGGCTCCGGAAGCACCCCTCCCAGCCCCGCAAGGTGATGCAGATCGTAAAGCAGGAGCTCCTCGCCCTGAAGGAAAAGCGTGCCGACCCTCGCCGCACCGAGATCCGCCCCGAGGACGCCGCCGACATCAGCGTCGAGGACCTCATCGCCGAAGAGGACATGGTCGTCACCATGACCCGGGATGGCTACATCAAGCGTCTCCCCGTAGCCACCTATCGCACCCAGGGCCGCGGCGGCAAGGGCGTGACCGGGCTCACTCGCAAGGAGGAGGATGTCGTAGACCACCTCTTCGTCGCCAGCACCCACACCACCATCCTCTTCTTCACCAACCGGGGAAAGGTCTACCGCCTGCGCGCGCACGAGATCCCGCAGGCCAGCCGCCAGGCGCGCGGGACCGCCGTCATCAACCTGATCGCCATCGACCAGGGAGAGCGCGTCACCGCCGCCCGCGCGGTCCGGGAGTTCGGCGAGGACCGCTTCCTCTTCATGGCCACTCGGCAGGGGACGGTCAAGAAGACCCACCTCAGCGACTACGACACCCGGGTCAAGGGCGGCCTCATCGCGCTCCGCCTGCACAAGGACGACGAGCTCGAGTGGGTCGCCGAGACCGACGGCAACCGCGACATCGTACTGGTGACCGAGCAGGGCCAATCCATCCGCTTCGCCGAGAAGCAGACTCGGCCCATGGGGAGGCCCGCCGCGGGCGTGCGCGGCATCCGCCTCCGCAAGAACGACTCCGTCGTCGGCATGGGCGTGGTCAGAAAGGGCGCCGACCTCCTCGTCGCCTCCCGCAACGGTTACGGCAAGCGCACCACGCTGGGCGAGTATAGGCCACAGACCCGGGGCGGGATCGGGCTCAAAACCATGAATGTCAGCAAGCGCAACGGCCCCATCGTTGGCATGCGCATCGTGGACGAAGATGACGACCTTCTCATCATCACCACCTCGGGGACGATCATCCGCCAGCTAGTGAGGAATATCCGCTCCATCGGCCGCTCCACCCAGGGCGTCCGCCTCATCCGCCTCGACAAGGGCGACAAAGTCGCCAGCATCGCACGGGTGGTGAGGCAGGAGGAAGAGTAGGGGACTGATCGGGCAGGGACTGTGAACGCGATACTGAAAGCCGCTGGTCTGAAGGGGGAGCAGGCGTGAACTATCTGGTTGTCATAGAGCGGGGAGAAGACAGCTTCGGTGCATATGCTCCCGATCTGCCGGGATGCGTCGCCGTCGGCAAGAGCAGGGAAGAGGTCTTGCATCTGGTCCAGGAGGCCATCGAGCTGCACATCCAGGGGCTGAAAGAACAGGGGCTGCCCATCCCTGAGCCCCGTTCGCAGGCGGAGCTTGTCGGGGCTGCGAGTGACAAGGCCTAGCGTGGGGACATGGCTAGCCCTGGGCATGCCAGCCGGGTCGCCAGCATCGCGCGGGTGGTGAGGCAGGAGGAGCAGTAGTGCAGAAGCCAGCGCGCCGACACCATTACCTTCCGCAGTCGTATCTTGCCGGGTTCACGGCGAGTGGACAGAGGGACGACTTCCTGTACGTGTTCGACCTTGAATCCGAGGATGGGCAGGTCGAGAAACGACGACCGCGCAATGTGGCATTCGAGAAAGACTACCATCGCCTTGACTGGCCTGGCCTCCCGCGTGACTTCCTGGAGAAGGGCGTGTGGGCGAAGTTCGAGTCTGAGCTTGCGCCGCTCATACGGCACGTTGGGCAGTGCGAGGACGTCTCGGGTGAAGACATCGATTCTCTGCTACAGTTCGTTGCGCTGTGCGCAGTGCGTGTGCCCCTTATGCGGGAGGCAGAGACACTGATGGTCGAAGAGACTACTGGCAGTTCCTTCGCAGAAGCACTGACGAAGGAGGATGCGTGGGAGTTGGTCCTCAAATGGAGTGCCGAGAAGAAGCTAGGGTGGGAAGAGGATGAGCTACAGGCCGTGATCCAGAGCCCTGATCTGTGCAAGGGTCGCCGCCAGTTGT
>DAOVEW010000210.1 GCA_030668755.1 Bacillota bacterium
GTGCAGGTCGGCGAGGGCGACGATCTTGCGGACGATGTTCGCGTCTGTGAGGAACGTCTGGCCGAGCCGGCGCCGCGGCCGGAAGCCGCGAGCCCGGAAGAGGGCTCGAAGTTGGCGGCGCGAGGTCGGATCGGGCCGGGGCGATGTATCTCGGCTCACCAGTGGTGCCTCGCGCCTACGGGTTGGGGCGCGCGCCGAGGGTTCGCGCCAGCCACTGCAGCTTGTGCGACCACAGCTCGTCTCCGCCGCCTTCGTGGCCGGCCTCCGGCAAGCCATGAATCTCCTTGGGCCCCGGGAGGAGGTTGTACGCGCCGTACACACCGGCCGGCAGTGAGAGGGGATCCAAGAAACCGACGCTGAGGAGGACGGGGCACTTGACATCGGGGGCGAAGTTGACCACATCGAAGTAGGAGAGCGTCTTGGCGACAGGCGCTCGCTGCTCCGGGTGCTGCGCGGTGTAGCGGGCGATTTCCGTATAGGGCCAGCCGGCAGATCGAAGCGAGAGCGGGAAGTCGCAGAGCATTGGAGCATGGGCAAGGACGGCCCTCACATCGGAGGAGAGCGCTCCGAGCATGAGGCCAATCCCTCCGCCCTCGCTCACGCCCAGCACTGCGACCCGCGCTGCATCCACCTCATCGCGGGCGCGCAAGAAGTGAAGCGCGCGGAGGGCATGGCCGGCGATTTCGCGATACACGTAGGTTTCGGGCGACGCGATCCCCTCGGTGCAGTAGTCCTCGAAAGGTTTCGGGCGGACGCGGTCGACGCGATTGCCGCGCACGTCTATCGCCAGCACCACATAGCCGTGGCTGGCCAGACCGAGCGGCGGCTCGATGGGCCGCGCGCCGTAGCCAGACAGGTAGAGGATGGCCGGCAGCCGCCCCTCCCCCTCCGGCAGCAAGTACCAGCCGTAGATCGTCTTGCCGCCGATGCTCCGATAGCGTACCACCCACACCTCGACGCCCGAGCGAGACCGCCGCCGGTCCCGGACCATGCGGAAGGGCGGCCCATCGCGTCCCACCTCCGCCAGAAGCCGATCCCAGAAATCCGAGAAGTCCGAGGGGCGGCTGGGCTTCGGGAGGATCGCCTCCGTCCTGTAGCCGCCGGCCGCGCGAGCGGCGCCGACGTGACGCTCTCCGACGAAGGCGGTCACGCGCGCGGTGTAGAAATCCGGCTCCTTCACGTTCCACTGAAAGACTCTGTCGGCGGCCTGCCCCGCGGGAAGCTCGACCGGAGACGTCGAGTAAATGACCATGTCGCCGCGACAGGCAGACAGCTCGACCGCGAGCAGCCCGTGCAGACTCCTGTCCGAGCGGTTGTCCACCGCGACGCGCACCGCGACCGGCTTGCCCTGGGGCGTGCGCCCGCCTTCGGATGTCACCCGCGCGCGCACGCCGATGAGCTGCTCGAGCGTGGCCTTCGGCGGATCGCCCCGCCCACCGCGAAGCCGCACCTCGACTTGCCCTCCAGGCGCCACCTCGCTCAGCTCCCACACCTGTCGCCCGAGCCACGGTCCCCAGACGCGGCTGCCGCCCGCGAGCTCCAGGAAGGCGCCGCTCTCGGTGGTGAGACGGACGTGGCCCCATTGTTCATTCGCCGGGACTGCGGCCGCTTCGCCGCTGTCCGTGGTGGTCACGGCGCTGAGGTCGGGCCGCAGCACGACGAAGTAGGAAACCGGCCGGGTGGAATTGTTGGACAGACGGATCTTTATCTCATCGGAGAGGAAGCGATAGCGCGCGCCATACGTACCATCAGTCGCCTGGAGCACCCTGCTGCCTTTGGCGCTGACGCTGCTGAGCTTCCGCGCGCCGCCTGCATAGAAGAAGCACCCGAGCGAGATGGCGGTGCGGTCGTCGATCATCTCCACATCGCCCACGCGGAAGGAATGGAGGTTCCCGTCCGCGCCGATTACCGCTCGGTAAGTGGGGGCATGGACGACGTGGCTTCCGTCGTCCCGCGGCGTCACGACAGCGCGGCCGCCGGCCGCCTGTCCGCCGCCCGCCGCCGCTCCGTACGCCAGGGCCACCAGCAGACACGCGAGAAGCGGCCCCGGTTTATTCGACGCCACAATCCTCACAGGGTGGGGGCCTCCCGCATCTCGATCGCGGGGATCCGCAGTTCCACAGTCACAGACACCTATCGCGGGCAAGAGTCGCGGGTTTCCTCAGTCCATCCGCCGCCATCGGCGAGGCACGAAGTGCTGCTGGAACTGCTGAGCGGCAAATCGGTCGGTCATGCCGGCAAGGTAATCGCATACTCGGCGCGCGAGCTGTTCGGCGCCCGCCTCCGCGGCCGAGCGTCCGTCGGGCACGTCTTCGGGGTGCGCCATGTAGAAGCGAAACAAACCCTCGATGACACGGCGGACGCGCTCCGCCTCGCCGCCCCCGGCCGCCTCGGTCTGGTAGACGCGCTCGAACAGGAAATCCTTGAGGCGGTTCGTGGCGCTCTGCACACGCTCGCCCATCCAGACTTCTGCGCGGTCCTCGCTGTGCGAGATGATGTCCGCGACCATCGTGGTGATGCGCTGGGAGTGTGTCTCGCCCAGCACTTCCATACACTCGGGCGGCAGGCTGCGGGGGGTGATGAGTCCGGCGCGCACGGCGTCGTCTATGTCGTGGTTCACGTAGGCGATGCGGTCGGCGTAGACCAGCACGACGCCCTCGAGCGTGCTCGGGCCTTCGCCGTCATTCGTAGGCAGGTCCTCCATGCCCTTGCTGTGACCGCGAATGCCGTCCCGGACCTCCCAGGTCAAGTTGAGGCCTCGACCGTCCTTTTCGAGCGTCTCCACGACGCGCAGGCTTTGCTCGGCGTGGCGGAAGTGGGCGGAGGGATCGAACTCGCGATAGACCGCATCGAGCGCCCACTCCCCGGCGTGGCCGAAGGGAGTGTGGCCGAGGTCGTGCCCGAGCGCGATGGCCTCGGTCAGGTCCTCGTTCAGCCGCAGCGCACGCGCGATCGTGCGGGCGATCTGTGCGACTTCCAGAGTGTGGGTGAGGCGGGTCCGGTAGTGATCGGCCTCCGGGGCGATGAAGACCTGGGTCTTGTGGGTGAGCCGACGGAACGCCTTGGAGTGGATTATGCGGTCGCGGTCCCGCTGGAAGACGGTGCGAATGGGACACTGCGGCTCCGGGCGAGCACGCCCGCGGCTCTGTGCGCTCTTGGCGGCGTGGGGCGAGAGCGTCTCGCGCTCGCGCTGCTCGCTTTGCTCGCGAGGAGTCGGCATGGCTCAGGTTTGCACGACGAGGGAGAAGTCGGCTATGCGGCGGAAGAGCTGGGTGAGGTGCCAGCACATGGCGAGGCGGTTGCGGCGGAGGTTCTCGTCTTCGGCCATCACTAGCACGTCGTCGAAGTAGGTGTTTATGGGGTCGCGGAGCTCTTTGCTGAAGAGGTCGAAGAGCGCGACGAGATTGACCTGCTTCGCCTGTGCCACCACGCGCTCGTACGCCGCCCACAGCTCGCGCTCGGCGTTCTCCTCGAAGAGCGCGGGGTCAACCGGAACGCCCTCGCCCTCGAAGTCCTTGGAGATGTTGATGGGGCGGGTGGCGGCGACGACGGTGGGGAGGAAGTCTGGATGGTCTTGTGAGAGACGCTGAAGCGCCTGCGCGCGGTTCTTCGCGGCCCGCAGGTCGTCTACGCCTGGGGCAAGCGCGGCTTCTATCAAGTCGTAGCGGACATCTGATTCGCGCAGAAGGGCAACCAGGCGCTGGCGCAGGAAATCGGTGACATCGGCGATCACCTCTTCGCGCGGCCGCGGCACGTCGGTCTCCTCGCGGAGAGCATCAACGGCAGTCTCCAGCAATCCGCCCACCGACAGCGCGGCCTGGAGCGATTGGTCCATCTCCTCCCGCGCCAGTATGCTCACGATGCCAGATGCCTCCCGTCGAAGCCCAAATGGGTCGGCAGAGCCGGTCGGGACGACGCCGATAGAGAACAGAGCGGCCAAGGTGTCTATCTTGTCGGCCACAGCTAGCAGCCGCCCCAACTTCGTGTGGGGGATGGCGTCCCCCGCATGCCGCGGGCGGTAGTGCTCTCCGATGGCGTCTGCAACTTCCTTCGATTCACCTGACGCGAG
>DAOVEW010000313.1 GCA_030668755.1 Bacillota bacterium
TCCCGCGGATCCCCGTACTCCCGCGCGCACTCCGCGCACATCTCGAAAACCGCCATCGTCGTCCGCGGCCGGTCGTACGGAATCCCCCGCACGATACTGAACCGCGGCCCGCAGTTCGTACAGTTCGTGAACGGATACCCGAACCGCCGGTCACGCTCATCGGCGATCTCCCGCGCGCAGTCCGCGCAGAGCGCGACGTCGGGGGGAATCAGCGCGGTAGGCTGCGCGCGCGCCTCACTCTCGACGATCTCGAACCCCCTCAGCCCCGTCGGCTCGAGCTCCCGCGTCTCCACCGAGGTAATGCGCGCGAGCGGCGGCGCCTCCGCCTCGAGCCGGCGCAAGAACTCATCCACTCGCGCCCGCTCCCCCTCTACCTCGATGACCACCCCCGCCGCCGTATTCCGCACGGACCCGGCCAGCCCCAGCTCCTCGGCCAACCGAAACACAAAGGGCCGGAACCCGACCCCCTGCACAGTGCCCTTCACTTGGGCTTCGCAGCGCGTTGCGCTCACGTGTTAAGTCTACCCTTGACCCCCGGCCCATGCTGCGCCGCGAGGCCGCGTCCATTCGCGCTCGGTTTCATAAAGCGGACACAAACCGCACAGAGCTGAACGACGACCCTGGCGACTATTGCGTCCAAACGGACAGATCCACACTCCTATGACATTCCTCCAGGAGCGGCCGTCCCTACTTCGCGGGATATCGCGCGCGCGTCCCGCCCCGCCACACGCCACGCGGGCACCGCCCGCGCCAGCGTCAGCACCCGCACCTCCTCCGCCCCCGCCCGCCGCAGCGCCCGCGCGCATTCCCCCAGCGTCGCCCCCGTCGTGAACAGATCGTCGATGAGCAGCACCCGCTGCCCGGCGATCACTTCCTCCAGCCGCGCCGCGAATGTCCCCCGCACATTCGCCGCCCGCGACTTCGCCGGAAGGTCAACCTGCGGAAGCGTCGGTCGCGTCTTGGTGAGCAACCGCCGCACGGGCTTCCCGATCGCCTCCGCCACCACCTCCGCCAGCAGCTCCGACTGGTTGAACCCCCGCTCCCTCAGCCGCGACTCGTGCAGCGGCACCGGACACACGACATCCACCGTATCCGGGTCCACATCCGCCGCCCCGTCCTCCAGCGCATCCACCATCAGCCCACCCAGCGGCCGCCACAGCACCGCCTGGCAGTGATACTTGAACCGCCGGATCGCCTCCACCACAGGCCCCTCGTAGTAGGCCGCACTCCGCGCCACCGAGAACGGTCTGCGCTTCCCCCGGCACTCCGCACACCGCGGCGCGGCCTGCGCGCGGGGGTCGAACGGCACGCCGCACACCTGACAGACGGGCCGCTCGATGCGCACAATTGCGGCGTCGCACTCCGGGCAGAGCGGCTCCCGGCGCAGCCGCCCGCATGCCTCACATCGAGGCGGGTACAGCAGGTCCAATATCCCGCGCCAGAGAGGGTGCATGACTCCCTTCCAGCTTACCTTTCGGGCAGGACGGGCTTCCGCCTGCTGGTACTGCGCTTGACGGCCATCGGGGTGTTGGCTAACATGCGGCATAGTGGGAGGTGGGGAACGGACACCGTGGTAGCTTGGGCACGGGGACAGGAGACGATGCCCTGGAGTTGCGACATGCGACGTAAGTACAACAACCCGCCGATCATTGAAGCCGTGTGCGAGATCCGCTTTGAGCCAGGGGAGAAGTGGGACAGCACACGCTTCGGTTTGATCTGGGAGAAAGTCCAGGTCGTCTTCCCGCAGAGAGAGGAACTACGGCATCTCGATGTGCGGCTCGTACCCGGCCCCGAAGGTGTCCAGCAGAAAGTCACCGGCCAAGCACGGGTCAAGTATCTGCAACAGGATGGGCTGAGCTTCATGCAGGTGGGTGAAAACGTGGTATCAGTGCATCGCTTGAAGCCCTATCGTACTTGGGCAGAGTTCAAGCCGGTGATCGTCAAGGGATTCTCCGCCTATACGCAGCAGGCCAAGCCGAGTGGGATCCGCAGGGCGGGCCTCCGGTACATCAACAGGATACCGATTCCCGCACAGAACGGCGAACTGGTTGACTACTTCGACTTCCTCCCTTCCGTGGGCCCCGCAATGCTCAAGGAGTATGGGCCGTTCATAGTGGGCATTGACGTGCCGTTCGAGGAAGGCCGGGACGGACTGCGCATCCAGCTAGCGAGCGCGCAACCCGAGAGCGACGACGAAGTACCGGTAATGCTCGACCTCGACTACCGGACCCTGAGGGCTGATTCACTTTCTCTCGACGGGGTCGAAGAGTGGCTTGAACTGGCCCATGGGCGTGTGGAAGACACTTTCGAGGGATGCATCAAGGACGCGCTGAGGAATATGTTCGCGCAGGCGGAGTGAGGCCATGGCACTGCAGAGATCAGCTTGGGTATCAGGTCCCAGATGGTCCCCACGGCAGACTTCCTGGATGGACCCGCTCGAATCCGCTGAAACGGTGCCCGAAGCTCGCGAGTCCGGTGAAGGATGGCGGCTGTGGACGACGGGCCAGAAGTGGCGTGCTGTCGAACTGCTCTACGACCTGGTGAATCCCGGCTCAGCAAGTGATTTTGTGCGTCAACGAGGATACCTGGTTGATCTCTTGTTGGAAGCCTACGCGCGGCTGTGGCTGTGTTTCGGCGACTGGCCGGTGGTCGAACTCGAACTCGAAGGGGATCCCGAGGTGCTACGGAGGCGCTACCTCGCCGCGCGCATTCTAACATCACTGTCGCCAGAAGAAGCTGTCGCTAGATTGGAGCGGTTTGATGAGGAGTGGTGGCTTGATCATATCGGCAGGGCTGGCCGGGACCTGGTCTTCGTTCCGGAGTTTGGGTGATGTTTGACTGGGCCGAGTACCTTGAGCTTGCCCGGGAGATGGTCGGGCAGGGAGAGCCGTCTGGCACCAACATGGAGGCCAGGCTCCGCTGTGCGGCCAGCCGGGCATACTATGCTGCCTTCGGGCGCGCGAGAATGTATCTGTCTCAGGTGATAGGAGTACGAGACATTCCTGATACCGGGAAAGTCCACGAGTTCGTGATTAGCAGATATAGAGAGAACGATGACAGGAGATGGAAAGCCATCGGTAGCGGACTCGACAGACTTCG
>DAOVEW010000191.1 GCA_030668755.1 Bacillota bacterium
AGGCTGCGGAGATTGGATTGGGAGAAGAGAACGCGGTGACGAGGAAGAAGCCGAAGCAGCGCAAGTCGAGAGAAGAGCAGGCGGCGGACCAAAGGCCCGCGGAGGAAACCCAGCAGAGCGATGCCGGGCGGGTGGAGGCGCCTCTCCCCGAGGAGCCGTTGGTCTCCCCGGAGGAGGAAGAAGAGCCGAGGGCGGAGTCCGAGGCCGCGGTCCTTCAAGAGGAGATCGGCCTGCTGGAGACTCAGCTCCAGAGCCTGAGGGACCGCTACATCCGGGCCGTTGCCGACCTGGACAACGCGCGCAAGCGGGCCCGGCGGGCGATTGTCGAGGCGCGAAAGGAGGCGGTGGCGGGGGTGCTGGTCGAGGTGCTGTCGGTCGTGGATGACTTCGAGCGCGCGCTGGAGACGGCGCGCCCGGGGCCGGATGCTTCGAGCGAGATGCAGGCCGTCTACGAGGGGATCGACCTGATCTACCGGCGGTTGATGCGGACCCTGGAGCGGCGAGATGTCAGGCCGATCGAGGCCCTGGGGGAGCTCTTCGATCCAACGCGGCACGAGGCGGTGGCCCAGGTGCCCGCCAGCGATGAGGTGAAGGAGGGCACGGTCGCGCTGGAGACCCAGAAGGGGTACGTGATGGGGCAGCGCGTGCTGCGGCCGAGCAAAGTTGGGGTCGCGGTGCCAGACCCGAAGGATGACGCCTAGCCGGACCCAGGGCGAAGAGGGACGGTGCGCCGCATCGTCGAAGAAGGCATGGCCGCCGGAGGCCGGGCCGGCGAGTGCCACTCGGTTGTCGAGGTTCAGTCGTGGCATCAGCTAGACGCAGGAAACGGAAGGTCAATACGCCGGAGGCGGCGTCCGCGAAGCCGGCGAATAAGCTGGAGAAGTCTGTGGCGTCGCCGGGCGAGGAAGCTACTGAGGCGGGGACACGCAGCGAGAAGGTCCCTTCGCCGGGAGAGGGAGAAAACCGCATGTCGAGCATCGGAGATGCGAGCACGGCAGTTATCCGGGTGATCGGCATAGGAGGGGCGGGCAGCAATGCCGTGGACCGCATGATCGAGGTCGGCCTGCAAGGTGTCGATTTCATGGCTGCGAACACCGACCTGCAGGCGCTCGGGCGGTCGCGAGCACCCATGAAGCTGCAACTCGGGCCTGGGGTGACGAACGGACTGGGCGCCGGAGGTGACCCGGAGATCGGGGCGCGCGCCGCGGAGGAGAGCCGAGGGGACATCAAGGAGGTCCTCCAGGGGTCAGATATGGTGTTCATCACGGCGGGCATGGGGGGAGGCTCCGGCACAGGCGGCGCGCCCATCGTGGCGGAGGCGAGCCGCGAGGAGGGCGCCCTCACATTGGCCGTCGTCACGAAGCCGTTCGCCTTCGAACGCGGCCGGCGCCTGAGCATCGCCGAGGAGGGCCTGGACAACCTGCGGACGAAGGTGGACACCCTGATCACGGTTCCGAACGACAGGCTGCTGGGCGTGGTTCAGAAGAAGGTCACGCTCTTGGAGGCGTTCCGCTTGGCGGACGAGGTGCTCCGGGAGGGGGTCCAGGGCATATCGGACCTCATTACGATCCCGGGTCTCATCAACCTCGACTTCGCCGACGTGAAGGCGGTAATGCAGGACGCCGGGACGGCCTTGATGGGCATCGGCACCGGGACGGGCGAGACCCGCGCCGGCGATGCCGCGCAGGCCGCCATATCGAGCCCGCTGCTGGAGACTTCGATAGATGGCGCTACCCGGATTCTCCTCAATGTAACGGGGGGAAGCGACCTGTCGCTCGCGGAGGTGGAGGACGCCGCCCAGGTCGTCCGCGCCGCCTCGGACTCGCCCGACACGAACGTGCTCTTCGGCGTGGTGATCGGCGACGAGCCCTCCGAGGAGGTGCGGATCACGGTCCTCGCGACCGGGTTCGAGCGCGGCGGCCGGCACATGCGCGCGGGCCAGGGCGAAACCGCCATCCCCGCCGTGGAGCCGGTCCCCGATGCCGACCTCGAAGTGCCCACATTCCTGAGAAATCGCTAACGGTTTTCGTCGCCTGAAACGAAGCGAACGACGCGGGTGCGACCGACAGGTCGCACCCGCTTGCTTTCCGGCGCCGCTGACTGCTGCGTCACACAACCTCTGCGCCAGCCACATCCGCCTCTTCGGCCGTTTCCGGCAGCGTGCGGAACACCTCCCGCAGATTCACCCCCCGCGACTTCGCGGTGGCCCACATCACGGCGAAAAGGACCGCGCCCACGCACATCGCCCCCACCCAGAACAGCACCGACTCCCTGTTCTGGACGCGGAGTTCGAGGCAGAGGAGGGGGCCGAGGAAGAGGATGGCGACGCAGGAGATGACGATCTGCGCGGCGCGGGAGCGGATGAACGCGACGCGGCGAGACATCTCCGGATTGCGGCGCGGGAAGGTAAGCACACTGATGGAGATCAGCAGATAGGTGAAAGTCAGGGCGATGATGACGGTGTCCACGCCGGCGAAGTAGCTCTCCCAGCGGTAGCACAGGACGATGAAGGTCGTGGCGACCAGCGCAGAGGCGGTCAGCGCCCAATGCGGTGTGCGGAACCGGTGGCTGATTGAGGCGAGGCCGCGCGGGAAGATGCCGTCGCGGGCCCAGGCGAAGAAGAGCCGCGATGTTGCCATGAGCATTGGAGGGATGTCGTTGGCGAGCGCGAGCGCGGCCATGAGCGCGACGAAGGCGGCGAGCCACGAGGGCATCAGCACCCCGATGATGAGGGGAACGGAGGCGTCGGAGGGCGCGGCCTTGGCGAACCCGGCCGCGAACTGCCAGGGCACGGCGTGGTAGAAGGCGGCGCTGAACAGCAGGTAGTACGCGCAGATGATCGTGGTGGCGAGGACGAAGGCACGGGGAAGCACGCGGCGGGCATTCCGCGCCTCGCCGCCGGCCTGGGAGATGCTGGCGAACCCAATGTAGGCGAAGAAAATGAAGGCCGCGGCCTTGAGGATCTGCATCAGCCCTCCGGGTTCCGCGGTCGCCGCGGCCGATACCTCGGCAACCGACTTGCCGGCCATCCCGGCCTTCGCCAGGGCGCCTGTCATGGCCGCGCCGGGGTCGGCGGCCATCGCCGCTGCGAAGTCCTGCGGGGTCTTCAGGAAGCCGGTCACGATGACGACAGCGCCGCCCAGCAGCATCAGGAACATCAGGAGCACCACGGTCCATCCATAGGTGCGAACGCCCAAGACGTTGATGAGCCAGAAGACCCAGACCATGGCGAGCGGAATGATGAGCTTCGCGAGGCCCGAGCTCAGGAAAGCGAAAAGTGGGCCCACGTTTACGTAGGGGCTCAGGTAGCCGACGCCGCTTTCCAGCAGGGCGATGTCCATGTACGCGATGACGCCGATGACGGCCGAGAGGCCGAACCACTTGGAGAAGGTGGCCATGAACCCCAGGAACGGGTTGAGGGCGCGGGAGACGTAGATGTAGCCCCCGCCGGCGCGCGGCATCGCGGAGGCGAGAATCGAGTAGCACAGAGCGGTGAACAGGGCCGGAAACACCCCCACGACGAAGGCGAGCGGCACGTAAGGGCCGATTCCCGGGATCTTGTCCTGGATCCCCACGCTGAGGATGTTGATGCCGCCGCCGATGACGTTGCAGACGGCGGTGGCCACGAGCGCGAGCAGGCCGAGCTCGCGCGCAAGGGTGAGGCCGGAGGGGGCCGCGGCTGCGGTCTTCTGGCTGTTCTCGCCCATGTATCGCCCTCTGCCTCGGAGTTCGGGACCCTCAACGCATCGCTGAGGAAGCTACGCGCCGCGCACGCATGCGGCGATGGCCCGGATATGGTCGGGCGTGGAGCCGCAGCATCCGCCGATGATCGCGGTGCCGAGATCGCGGAATCGCTCTGCAGCATCGGCGAGGGTATCCGGCGGCTCGGGATATATGACCCCGGAGTCGGTCTGCTGCGGCCTGCCGGCGTTGGGTTGGGCCAGCAGAGGCAGGGAGGTCGCCTCCCGGAAGCCCGCGACGATGCCCACCATCTCCGCCGGAGAGATAGTGCCGCAGTTCGCACCGATGACCATCGCGCCGGTCGCCTCCAGCCGCTCGGCCGCCTGCTCGGGAGATACGCCGAATGCGGTCCGCCCGGAGGGATCGAACGCCATGGATGCGGCCACCGGCAGCCCGGTCTCCCCTGCGGCATCGATGGCGACCTCGATCTCCTCGACGGCGCTGAAGGTCTCCACGATGAAGAAGTCCACCCCGCCCTCG
>DAOVEW010000275.1 GCA_030668755.1 Bacillota bacterium
AGTGTGGCATATTCAGGCAGCCGGGTACGCTGCATCTCAGGAGATCCACAATGAATCCTCGCCGTGTGATGCCTGCCGTATGCGCGCTGCTCGTGGCGTGCTGCTGCGCGTCCGCCCACGCCAAGAGCTATCACATCGCCCGCGCAGATATTGCCGCGCACGTCCGCTCCGACGCCTCCATGCACGTCCGCGAGGTCCGTGAGCTCGTCTTCCGCGGCACCTTCCACGCGGTGGACCGCGACTTTGACCTGCCCCGCGGCACGAGCATAGAGAACATCTCGGTCTCCGAGGGTGAAACGGAGTACCGCGAGGCCCCCGGCGAGCGCCCAGCTACCTTCTACACCACCCGCACCGGCGACCGCCTCCGCATCACGTGGGCCTACGAGGCGACGGATGAGACGCGCACGTTCGTGCTCGAGTACGATGTCATCGGCGCAGTCCAGAAGCACGCCGACTTCGCCGAGCTCTACTGGCAGTTCATCGGCAAGGAGTGGAGCGTCCGCACAGACACCGCGCGCGTCATCGTCAGCCTGCCGGGCCAGCCCTCCGCGGCCGAAATCAAGGCCTGGGCCCACGGCCCGCTTTGGGGAAACGTGGCGATCGACGACGGCCGCGTGGTGTTCACCTGTGACCGCCTTCCGGCCAATCAGATGCTCGAGGGCCGCATCCTCTTCCCCACCGCGCTCGTCGCCTACAGCCCGCGGCACGATAATGCTCAGATTCTACCGGGTGTCCTCGCCCAGGAAGAACGCTGGGTCGCGCAGGCCAACCGCGAGCGTGTGAAGTCGAAGTTCAAGCTGCTCCTCAAGTGGCTTCTGCCGGCATTGCTCATCCTCGGGGGCGGCACCGCCTGGGTCGGCCTTTACCTCCGCTACGGCCGGGAGTACACGGTCGAGAACCCCCCGGACTACGTGCGCGACGCGCCGGAGGACTGGACCCCGAACCAGCTCGCATTCCTGTGGAATTGGGGCCAGATCAGCCCCAACGACATGACCGCCACAATGATGGACCTCGTCCGCCGCGGCGCCCTGCGCCTGATCGTGAGCACTGAAACGCGGCAGCGTCTGGGAGGCCTTCTCGGAGAGACCACGGAGCAGGAGTACATCATCGAGCGAGTACCCGACTACGACGGCGAACTGCTCGACTCCGAGCGCTGCCTCATCTCGCAGATCCTGTTCCGCGGCGTCACGGGCGACCGAGTGTCCCTCGACACCTTCCAGAAGAACGCGCGCAGCAAACCAACTGCCTCGCGCCGCCGCTTCAAGACCTGGAAGGGCATCGCCAAGCGCGAGGCAAAGCGCATGATCGTGGTCGATCCTTCGAGCAAGAAGGCCTGCGGCGTCAGCTTCGGGATCGGCCTCATCATGTTCATCTCCGCGATCCCACTCGGCGGCATGTTCCAGGCCCCCGCTTTCTTCGCGGTGGCCGTAGTCGGGTTCGCCATGCTCCCCGGCAGCTTCGCCATCCTGCGTCGGACTCGCGAGGCCGCAAAGGCCCTCAGCCGATGGCAGGCCTTCCGCCGCTACCTCACCGATTTCTCACAGCTCAAGGACCACCCGGCGCCAGCCGTGACGCTTTGGGAGCACTACCTCGTCTATGCCATCACGCTCGGAGTCGCCGACCGCGTCATCGAGCAGTTCAAAGATCTCTACCCGCAGGTGGCCGCGACGACCACCTCCTCCGCCTTCCCCCACTGGGTCGGCTCCACCGGAACGCCTCTCTCCGGCATGGATTCCATCGGCGGGGCCCTGACCTCGTTCAGCTCGACGCTCGCCACCGCCACCAGCTCCTTCAGCTCCAGCTCGGGCAGCGGCGGAGGCTTCTCCGGCGGCGGAGGAGGCGGGGGTGGGGGAGGAGGCGGCGGTGCGCGGTAGCCTCACCGCGCCTCGAAGGCGCCTGCAATCACATTCAGCTTCTCCACGCGGCCTTCGGGGGTCACAAACACCTCCACCACATCGAATCGCGTCACGCGCTCTCGCCGCTCGCGTGCCCCGAGATAGGAGGCGGCGACGCGCGCGATCTGTCGCTGCTTCGCGGTAGTCACGCTCTCGCGCGGCTCGGCGAAATCGGTGGAGCTGCGCGCCTTGACTTCTACGAAGACGAGCGCGCCCTTGTGCTCGGCGACGATATCAACTTCTCCCGAACGCGTGCGATAGTTCCGCTCGCGCACTCGGTACCCAAGCGAGCGCAGATACCGCGCCGCGTGCTCCTCGCCGATCCGCGCCAGCTCCTGCCTCGTCTTCGCTTTCTTCCCCCCGCGGCCCAGCATCGCTCCCCCTCAACCTGACGCGCCGGCTTTCTGCTCGAAGTCCTGGAGCGTTTTCCTCAGCTCAGCCTTTTTCTCCTCATCCTCGCACAGCTCCAGCGCGCGTTTCGCCATCTCGACCGCCTCGGCCCCCCTGCCATTCTCGAACAGAGCCCAGGCGTAGGTGTCGGCGACGCCATAATGCTTCCCTTCAGACATATCGTAGGCTATCTTGGCGGCCCTCAGCGCCAGCTCGAGATCCCGTTCCTCGATCTGTTCCTCGTTCAGGATCGCCCATGCGAAGTTATTGAGGAACAAGGCGTTCTTCGTTTCCGAGGCGAGCCCGACGATTCTGTCGCCAAGTGCCGCCAGGCCCTTCTTCTCATTTGGATTGAGTTGCTGTGTCGCAATGTCGAAGTATCTCGCAATCAGTTGATACGTTCTTTTGTACAGCTCGGCGGTTCGAATATCGTACTCCCCGGCCAGGATCATCTCGATGACCTCGCCCAACCCGCCCAGGGGATAGCCGTGCCAGGCGATTCTTCCTTCCTTGTCGATGACAAACGCATATGGGATCACATTGATGCCGAACGCCTGGCAGTAGGCTCGAGTTGTCGCCGCGCGATCGTCCACGGCAACGACATAGCCCATCTTGGATCCCATCTTCGCGACATAGGCTCCTACGGTCCTGGGGTCCTCAGGGCTTACGCCCACGAAGACCACGCCCTTGTCTTTCAGTTGCTTCTGGAGTGTGGTCAGATGAGGGATCGTCTCCTTGCACGGAGGGCACCAAGTGGCCCAGAATTCGACTACGAAAATGTTCTTGCCCTTGCCTTCGGCCAGCTTCACAGGTCCACCCTTCACCCATGTGGACACCTTCAGTTCGGGAGCTGGATCTCCCAGTTGGGCGGACATCGAGATGGACGCCGCGCCCACCAGCAGTGCGAAGACCAACACCGCGACAGCGCAACACCGTCTGCCAACCATACGGCCCCTCCTCCAGCCGGCTCGATCCGCTGAGTGTCCTTAAGAGGCTCTGACAGGACCTCTCAACCACGCTATTACCGTTCGGCAGGAGCCCCTAGGCCCGGCC
>DAOVEW010000339.1 GCA_030668755.1 Bacillota bacterium
GCATCGATCGCCTCCTGAAGGTCCATACCGAAATCCACGTAGTTGAGGAAGAACTGCAGTGTCCACTGGTCCTGGCAGTCCCCGCCCGGCGTGCCGAACACCATCCACGGCCGGCCGTCCTTCGTCACCAACGATGGCGTCAGCGTCGTCCGCGGCCTCTTGCCGGGCGCCAAGCAGTTCGGGTGCTGCGGATCCAGCTCGAACATCTGCCCCCGCGTCCCCAGCGGGAAGCCCAGCCCTGGGATCGCCGGCGACGACATGAACCATCCGCCGCTCGGCGTGATCGAGATCATGTTGTCGAACCGATCCACAGCATCACACTTCGTCGTGTCGCCGCCGTGCATCGTCGGCCACGCCGCCTCGCCGCCCTCATGCAGCGGCCGCTCTCGCGGTCGAGGCGACATCCCGCCCCCCGGCCGGTCCTCCAATGAGGCGTGATTGCGGTCGATAAGCTGCCGCCGCTCCTCCGCATACTCCTTGGAGAGCAGCCGGTCGAGCGGCACCGCCACGAATTCGGGATCGCCGTAGTACGCATTCCGATCTGCGAAGGCCAGCTTGGCGCATTCGATCACGGTGTGGATGTACTCGGCGCTGTTGTGCCCTATCGCCGCCAAGTCGAACCCCTCCAGCAGGTTGAGCTGCTGTAGGAACACCCCGCCCTGACACCACGTGTTGCACTTGTGCACGGTGAGCCCGCGATAGTCGACCGCGATCGGCGCCTCCAGGCGCGCGCTGTATCCCGCGAAGTCCTCCTCCGTCAGGAGCGCTGCGTGCGCCTTCCCGCTCGCGTCCGCGACCTCCGTGTTGCGGCCGAAACGGACGATCTCGCGGGCGATATCGCCCCGGTAGAAGACATCCCGCGCCGCGCGTAGGCCGGCCGTCCGCCCGCGCCGCGCCCCCTTCCTCTCCGCCTCTACCAGCAGCCCCAGCGCCCCCGCCCAGTGCGGCTGCGCGAATACCTCTCCCACGTCGGGCGCGCGCCCACCCGGAGCGAACGTCTCCACGCTGCTGGGGTAGCGCTCCCGCCAACGCGGCAGGCTCGACTCGGTCGCCGCCCGCAGCCCCTCGTACATCGGGAATCCATCTCCGGCCAGCTCCAGCGCAGGGGCCGTCACCTCCGCCAACGGCATCGTCCCGAAGACCGCCAGCGCAGTGATGTACGAGTCCACGGCCGCCGGCACGACGCACGGGAGAAAGCCATCCCCGGGAATTAGAGCGATCCCCATCTCCTGGAAGCGTTCGATCGTCGCCTCTCGCGGCGCCACTCCCTGGCCGTTGACCGCGAACGCCCGGCCCTTGTCGGCCGAGTAGATCAAGATGGGCGCCTCGCCGGCGATCCCGTTCGCGTGCGGCTTAAGCGCCGCCAGCGCGAAGCCCATCGCCACGCCGGCGTCGATCGCGTTTCCCCCCAGCTCCAGCATCTGAAGCCCAGCCTGTGCTGCCAGGTAGTGGCCGGCCGCCACCACCCCGTGGGTCCCCATAATCACCGGTCGCGTCGTGAAGCTCGCCACAACACAGCCTCCTATTCCAGGCGCTTCTGAAATCGCGCGGCGCTGAGCGCGAAGATGGCGCCTCCCAATGCCACGAGCGCCGCGAGCTGCCCCCACAGCACCTCTATTCCGATGCCTTGGAGGAAGATCCCGCGCACGATCGTCACGAAGTACCTCAACGGAATGGTGTAAGTCACCCATTGGATCGCACGCGGCATATTCTCGATTGGAAACATGAACCCCGACAGAATCACCGACGGCATGATCACGAAGAACGCGGTGAGCATCGCCTGCTGCTGTGTCCGAGACACCGTTGAGATGAACAGCCCCAACCCGAGCGTGGTCAGCAGGAAGATCGCCGCGGACAGGAACAGCAACGGCACGCTCCCCGCGACTGTCACTCCGAACCAGTACCGGGCCAGCAGCACGACGAGGCAGACGTCCACGAGCCCGATCCCCGCAAACGGCAGCGTTTTCCCCAACATCAACTCGACGGAGCTAATCGGCGTGACGATAAGCTGCTCCAGCGTGCCCATCTCCCGCTCCCGCACCAGAGCCATCGCAGTCACGGCCGTCATTACCGTGGCCAGGACCATGCAGATCACGGCCGGCACCATGTAGTTGACGCTCCGCAGCTCCGGGTTGTACCAGACGCGGGGGTGATGTTCCACCGGCATCGCGGCCAAATCGGGCCGACTCCATCGCCGTGCGTGATCGGCGATGAGCGCAGCCGTGTACCCGGCCGCCACGCCGGCTGAGTTCATATCTGTGCCGTCCAGCAGCACCTGCACCGGCGCCGTCTCGCCCCGCGCCCTCCGCTTCGAGAAGTCCGCCGGGATGTACAGCCCCACCAACGCGTGCCCCGAGGCCAGCGGCCTGTCGAGTTGACTGGGTGAGTCCACTGACCCCTGCAGCTCGAAGCACCCCGACCGCGCGAAGCTGGCAACAAGCTCTCGGCTCTCCGCTCGGCGGTCGCGGTCGCATACCACGAGCGGGATGTGCTTGATGTCCAGGGATACCGCGTACCCGAAGATGAAGAGCTGGATCAGCGGCGCCATGACCAGCATTCCCAGCATCCGTCGGTCGCGCCGGAGCTGCAGCAGCTCCTTCCTCATCAGGTGTCGCAGTCGCGCTTGCATCTTCCCTTCACAGCGCCTTTCTGAACATCCGAACGCTTGCCGTCAGCAGCGCGGCCGCGAGCGCGGTGAGCGCCGCCGCCCTCGGCCACAGCAGCCCCAGCCCCGCCCCCTTCAGAGACACTCCCCGCGCAATCACCATGAAGTGCGTCGCCGGGTGGAGCTGCACGATCGCCTGGAGCACCTTCGGCATGCTGGAAATGGGAAACACGAAGCCCGTCAGCAGCAGCGTCGGCAGCAGCGTCGCGATCAACGCCGCCATGTAGGCGACCTGCTGAGTCCGGCTCACCAC
>DAOVEW010000065.1 GCA_030668755.1 Bacillota bacterium
CCGCGTCCTTCCCCGGGGGTTTGGGCGCGCCGCAGCCCCATGCTCCCATGGCCGCTGCGGCCCGCCGCATTGCTGGCCGCAGCCACCAGCTCAAGCCTCTAGTCCGCATCGCACAAGCACAACCGCCGCTCGTAGAGCGAGTTGTCTTGGCAAAGGAACCCGAGATGGGCATCACGGTAATCCTCTTCGGCGTGCGGCGTCAGCCCTTCCCCGTACGGGCAGAATCCCGTCGAGTGCACGTACACCATCGGCATCGCCCGCGCGTGCCCGTCGCAGAACGCGACGTTCGTCATGCCGTTATGTCGGAAGTGCGTCGAAGGGTCCGCCTCCGCACCCCAGCGCGCGTAATAGGGCGCCTCGCAGAACGAGTACTCGAACAGATTCCCGTCGCAGTCCAGGAACGCAGTATCGGTCAACATCACTGTCTCTGCCAGGTTGTTTATCTCGAACTCCTTGGCCGGCACGCACATCTGCGGCCAGCTCGCAGGCGTCCCGCCCACGTACTGCGCGTTGTAGCCGTAGCCCCCTGCGCCCTGCTCGAATCCGCCGTACTCCGACGTCACCGAGAAACTCGGGCAGGACTTGATCTGATCGTTCTTGAGATAGTCCCACAGCGGCCCGCCCTCCGACTGGAACGGGTCATCGGTGCTTGCCCTGACTCCATGCCACCGCATCAAGTTATCCGGGCTCTGCGCGGGGACGAAGCCGCCGTCGTTGTCCGCCACATACATTAGGATCGCCAGTGAGAGCTGCTTGATGTTCGATATGCACGTCGCCCGACGCGCGCTCTCCCGCGCCCGCGCGAACACCGGGAAGACCATCATCGTCAGAATCCCGATGATCGCGATCACCACTAACAGCTCGATCAGTGTGAAGCCACGCCTGCGTCCCATCGCCGCCTCCGTGTAAGTGTAAGATTTCCGCGGAAGGAAGCCGGCTTCGGACACTCGCGTCCGCACCGCGCAAGACGGCGAACGAAAAACCCCGACCGCCGAAACGGTGGCCGGGGCGACAGACTGACAAGAGCCCGCGCCGAGCCCCTTCCCGCGAAGTGGCTGTACGCTCCGTCAGGCAGATCGGTCTCCTGGCTTCCGCATCACCCTACTCCCCGCGCCTTCCCGTACTCCGCTCAGCGGAACACAGTGGCATGCTGCGGGTTTCGTCCGCGGTCACAGTTGCGGGGCAGCCCCGGTCTTTAACCGGATTCCCAAACGCATCTACCTGCCGCATGTTATTCGGTTGTCACGGGCAGCCCACTGCGGGCTGCGGCTACACCTATACCATCCGACCCCCGCTTTGTCAAGCTCACCAGCACGTTCGCTCCCAACTCCGCCGGACCACCTGACCAGAGAAGAGCTATCCGTGCGAGTCGGGCGACAACCAGGAGACCTGCGACAGCAGCGTGCTGCCGTAGAGCTGAGTCGCAGGGTATGGACAAGTCACGGGGGACAGCCGCTTTGAGCATCGGAGCGCCCATGGCGGGCCTCCCGCGCAAGAGATGACATTTCTTCCATCGCATGTCACATGTACTGGCGAGGTGTAGCGCTGTAGCATAGCTAGTAAGCGCGGCGGTGCGGCGCAAACTGGTCTCATGCATTGTGTCGCGCTGTAGCTGAGACTCAAGCTCGTGCTGAGCATGAGATCAGTGCCGCACCGGACGCGCCAATAGCAGCAGCGCGAAAGGAGGTGGTGGCGAGATACAGGAGGATGCGCTGCCGAGCAGCGCAATGTGACTAAGAATCCCGGAGAGGGGGTAACTGCAGTATGCTGCAATCGAGCTTTTCTCGACGTTCGACGTGTTTGGCGGCGGTCTTGGCGCTGGCCGCATTTGTCGGCAGCGCGGCCTTCTCGGCGGAGCCTCCGCCGAGCGACTGGCCGGCAGACAAGTGTGTATTTCAGCAGACGATTCCGTGCGACGAGCCGATAGATCCCTACAGCGACCAGTTGATACAGGACATCACAGACATGATTGGGGGCCAGACGCGCTTGGCCGTCGGTTCGTGGACTATGTCGGTCTACCATGTCAATGGTACTAACTATCAGTTGGAGGACTTCTACGTCAGCAACGCCTGGTGTCCCATGGGCTACTGGATGCGGGACGTCCCGGTTCCCACCGATCAGACCATAAGGGTCACCCCCAACAAGGACACCGACCAAAACCTAGCCATCCATGACCCCGTTCATGGCATGGAGTATTCCATCTGGCGACCCGCTGTCGACAGGAACGGCGTCTTGGAGAGGAACGCCCAGGGCTACTATGAGTGCGAGAACTGCGGGTTCGTCTTCACGAACACAAGCGGCAGTAACCCGATTGCCTGCAGTTTGCGCGGACCCTCCATCTCCCACTCGGTCGGGTTGATCTACCCCGGAGAGCTGTCGGCAGGCGCGATCAACCACGCTCTGGCATTTGCCATCCCGAACCCAGCCTCCGATCCGTGCCCGCCCGCCACCTATAGCGATGGCAACGACTTCGGCAACGTCGAGTATCCCGACCGCCTGCCTGAATCAGCCGTCTTCCGCCTGAAGCCCAGCATCTGGACGGACGAGGTGATTGAGAGCCAGGCCTGGACTCTCACCGAAAAGGCTGTCGCCAAGGCAGCCCGAGACTACGGGGTCTACATCACTGACAACAGTGGTAGCTGCCACTTCTACGGCAACAACCTTTACACCTATCCCGGCGCCGAGCCGTGCAATGAGAATGACCCCTATGCGTCCATCGACGGGACTGAGTGTTCGAGGCGAAACAAGTCAGATAAGTCCTACGTCCGGCTGTGGCCCTCTGGCTTCATGGGCCCCGACAACTTCGAGGTGCTCGACAGGGTGTTCATCCCTTACCCGCGGGATGACCGCCACGCAGACTACGACAGCGATGGCATGACCAATGCCTCCGAGACCGCCTTTGGGTACCGGGACGGGACCTTCTACGTCGAGCACAATGACCCCTCCAACGGCCCTCTGGACTGGGATGCCGACGGTCTCACCAATGCCCAGGAGATCGAGCTCCGTGAGCATTTCCGCTACATCACCTTGAACCCGCTCGACGCGGACAGCGACGGCGACGGACACTCTGACTACGAAGAGGCACTGGATTGGTCGGCCGATCCCACGAATCCATTCGTGGTGCCGGATCCATCGTGGCCTGGGATGCCAGAGGGCACCAATCTGGCCCTCGGCAGGCCCGCCACCGGTGTCAACTTCGCCAACCCGGAGCTGGCGGTTGACGGAGATGAGAGCACTGCCTCTGAGGCCGGTGAGAACCAGACCGGCAGCATAACGGTAGACCTGGGGGCCTCGACGGACATCAGCCGCGTCGTCATCAAGTGGCTGGGGATCGGCCACTGCTTCGGGGTCGGTTACACTGTAGAGGTCTCTCCGGACAATCAGAACTGGACCCCGATCCACACTGAGACCGAGGGTGAGGGCGGCATCGACGACTGCTACGACCTCAGCGGGAACGGTCGCTACGTGAAGGTGGACATCACTGACCTCGGCAGCCCGTGGGGACTCCACATCTTCGAGCTTGAGGTATACGGTGCCGGCGGCCCGCAGCCGCCGGTGGCCGAGTTCTCTGGCAACCCGACCAGCGGGCCTCCGCCGTTGACGGTGTACTTCACCGATCTTTCCAGCGGCGACCCGACTTCATGGGACTGGACCTTTGGCGACAGCGGCACCTCACAGGCCCAGCACCCCAGCCACGAGTACACGGCTGTGAACACCTACACTGTGAGCCTGGAGGCCTGCAACGCCCAGGGCTGTGACACCGAGACCAAGGTGGACTACATCGAGGTAAGCGACCAGAGCTGCCACGTGGGCGCCATCGACCTGGTCGGCAAGTACAAGAGCACGGGCGCGCCGAGCAGCCGCGGCTACTATGCGGAGGCCACCATCACGGTGCACGACCAGGACTGTGCGGTGCTGGCGGGAGTGACGGTGGACATCAGCTGGTCGGGGTGTGTATCCGGGAACGACTCCGATGTGACGGATGAGAATGGACAAGTGGTCCTCAACTCGCCGGTGAACCCCGACGGCGGCGAGTTCACCTGCTGCGTGGACAACCTGACCAAGGACGGGTATCCGTACAACTCGGGCGACAACCACGAGACCTGCGACACGATCTACAATCCGTAGCCTTAGCCGCAGGTAAAGGACAGTCAACAGGGACCCCGCCTGGGGCGGGGTCCCTGTGTTCCCAGCGCCCACCTTCCGGGAAGCTCAGGGCCCCATCTCACCTACACCCACTTTGCATCAGTGATTCATAGACCGCCGCAGCCTGTTCGAGCTGATTCAGGTCCAACTCCTCCGTCGCCGTGTGCGCCTGCCCCATGGCGCCCGGCCCAAACACCAGCGCCGGAATCCCGGCTGCTACTAGCTGCCCCGCATGTGTCGTGCCGTGCATCCCGCTCAGCACCGCCTGCCCCGTCACTTCCTTCACCGCCGCCGACACGCACTGCACCAGCGGATGATCCGAGGCCAGACTCAGCCCCGGCACCACGAGATCGGGACTCCCCACCTCCAGCCCGAGCTCCTCTTGCAGCGCGCTGTTGAGGTACGTGCGCACATCCCCCAGCGCCTTCCGGCCCTCCTCGCCGGGCAGCAGCCTTCTGTCCACCTCTATCTCACATCGGTCCGGCACGACGTTCACGTGCTTGCCCCCGCGAATTACCCCAACACTAAGCGTCGCCCTCCCCAACATCGGATGACTGTCTCTGCCCACACCGCCCTTTGCATAAGCCTCCAGCGCCTGCACGACCTTCGACATGCGGTAGATCGCGTTGACCCCATCCTCCGGCCGGGAGCTGTGCACCGCCTTCCCCTTCGTCGCCACCTTGAATCGCGCTACCCCCTTGTGCGCGATGATGATCTCAAGCCCAGTTGGCTCCCCCACCACCGCGCCGCGCGCCGTCAGGCCCGATTTCAGCAGGCTCAGCAGGCCCTGCATCCGGTGCTCCTCGTCCGCGGTCGCCGTCATGACCACCGTCGCCGGCAGGCTCGACGCGTCCTTCGCCACCGCCATCAGCGCCGCCATCATCGCGGCCAGGCTCGCCTTGTCGTCCGCCGCGCCCCGTCCGTAGAGCGCGTCGCCCTCCACCCGCCCCGCGAACGGCTCGAACGCCATCCCATCCCCCGACACCGTGTCCAGGTGCGCGTCGAACCACACCGCCTCCTCGCTCCCACCCGGCACCCGCGCCACTACGCTGGGCCGCCCCTCCGCTGCATCGTGCAGCTCACAGTCGATTCCCGCCTCGCGCAGCCGCGACTGCACGAAGCTCGCCAGCTCCCTCTCCCCTTGGCCCTCCCCGATGGGGCCGTCCAGCGGATTCACGCTCGGAATCCGAACCATCTCCGCCACCAGCTTCCTCAGCTCGTCTCGCTCCATGCTTCCTTCCTCTGCACTGCGTCATCCCCCCTCGTTCTGCTTTCGCCGATCCTCCGCTCCGCTCCTCCGGCGCACTCCTGTGCACTGTCCCGGCCCAGCAGCAGGAACTCCACCCTCATCGGCAGAACAACGTGAGTATACCTGGCTGAGCGATCCCCCATCCCTTCCAACTGATCCAATTGGAGACCGCCCAAGTGAACCGCTACAGCCGTCTCTGCCCCCTGGTGCTCACGGTGTGTGCGCTCGCGAGCATTTCCGTTGTCCGCGCTGACGTCGGCGCCGGCCGCGGGCCCGCCACCTGGACCATCATGGTCTACCTAGACGCCGATAACAACCTCGAGGGCGCCGGGGTCGCTGACTTCAACGAAATGGAGCAAGTCGGCTCGACCGCCGAAGTCAACGTTGTCGTCCAGATGGACCGAACCCCCGGCTTCGACTACAGCAATGGCGACTGGACCACTGCCCGGCGTTACCTCGTAGAGCAGGACAGCAGCGACAGCACCATCGGCTCCACCCTCCTCGCGGACATCGGCGAGGTCAACATGGGCCATCCCGATACCCTGGTAGACTTCGTCAGTTGGGCCACCGCGGACTACCCGGCCGATCACTACCTCCTCATCATCTGGGACCACGGGGAGGGATGGCGCAAGGTATCCGGCCCCAGCCCGCTCAAGGGCATCGCCTACGACAGCACCTCCCGCTATGACTACCTCTCCCTTAAGGAACTCGCCCAGGCCCTCGCCGACATCCGCTCCCAACTCGGCCGCGACCTCGACATCCTCGCCTGCGACGCCTGCCTCATGCAGATGGTGGAGGTCGCCTATGAGCTCCGCGCCAGCGCCGGCTACTTCGTGGGCTCCACATACGGTGTCCCCTGGGACGGCTACCCCTACAACGACTTCCTCGCGCAGCTCGTCGGCAGCCCCACCATGTCCGCCTCTGCGCTCTGCGGCGTGCTCGTCGACACCTACGTCGCATCCTACAGCGGCGGCTCTCAGGGCTCTGTAGAGTGCTCCCTCTCGGCCGTCCGCCTCTCCCAGATGGACGCCGTCGCCGCGGCTGCCGACGCCCTCGCCCTCGCACTCATGGACGGCGCCGACTCCTACTGTCAGGACATCCTCACCTGGTGGAGCGGCTGTCAGATGTACGACTACCTGTACCGCGA